>CAYPAZ010000186.1:0-5334 GCA_964408835.1 uncultured Anaerolineaceae bacterium | reverse complement strand
AAGGCACCGGGCGCGCGCCTAGCCAGGCGGCGGGCTCGCGCGACGCCGGGAAGAGCGGCAGCTCAGGCCTTCACGGGTTCGGCGAAGGTCGTCTTCATCTTCGCGGTGCCGTCGAAGTACTCCTGGAAGGTCTGGTTGAAGCGGTAGAAGAGGTCGCGGCGGTGGTAGTCCTTGCCCCGAGCGAGTTCGGTATCGCTGCGGAGGTCGAGTGAGTTGAGGGTGAAGTCGTGAGTGGCGCGACCGTTTGTCTTGATGTCTTCCAGCATGAGCTTCCAGTCTTCGGGGGACTGGACGAGGGTGAAGTCGAGCTCTTCGGCGCGGCGGGTATCGATTTCGCGGACATCCTTGACTTCGAAGGCTTCGAAGTCGATTTCGAAGATGCGGTCACCGACCTGGACGCCGACTTCGGCATCGCAGGTGCCAAGGCGCTTGAAGCTATCGGACTTATTGAGGAGGTCGGCGGCTTCTTTGAACCACTCGACGGACGGGAAGACAGTCATGGGAGGTCCCTCCGGTAGTGGGGGGAGTTTAACGGGTCTCGGGGCGTGGTGGTATGGGGTGAAGGGCTACTGGCCGCCGGCGGGTTGGGACTGGTATTCCCCCCGGCGGCGGAGGGCGGCGGCTTCGTCCTCGCCGGCGAGCCCTTCAGACTGGGCTGCTTGCTCGCGCTCGTAGGTCATCTTGTAGAGGTTGGCGTAGATGCCGTCGTTGGCGAGGAGCTCATCGTGAGTGCCGATCTCGGCGATTTCGCCGCGGTCGAGCACGACGATGCGGCTGGCTTCGCGGATGGTGGAGAGGCGGTGGGCGATGACGAAGCTCGTGCGGTCCTTGAGGAGTTCGCGGAGCGCGCGCTGGATGACGACCTCGGTCTGGGTATCGACGTAGGCCGTGGCTTCGTCGAGAACGAGGATGCGCGGGGCGGCGAGGATGGCGCGGGCGAAGCTGATGAGCTGGCGCTGGCCAACGCTGAGGTTCTGCCCTCGCTGCTGCAGGTAGGTGTCGTAGGTGTCCTCCAGCCGGTCGATGAACTCATCGGCGCCGACGGCGCGTGCGGCTTCCACGACCTGCTCGCGGGTGGCATCGGGGCGGCCGTAGGCGATGTTGTCGTGGATGGTTCCGCTGAAGAGGAAGGGGTTCTGGAGCACGACGCCCATGTGGCGGGTGAGGGAGCGGCGCTTCACATCTCGGATGTCGTGGCCATCGATGCGGATGGCCCCGCCCGTGACTTCGTACCCTCGGGAAACCAGCGAGGTGATGGTGGTCTTGCCGGCGCCGGTGTGCCCGACGAATGCGATGGTCTCGCCGGGCTCGACGTGAAGGTCGATTTCCCTGAGGACGGGGATGCCTTCGACGTAGTGGAAGGAGACGTGGTCGAAATCGACTCGGCCTTCGACTTCATCGAGCTCGATGGCATCTTCCTTATCGACGATGCGAGGCTTGGTATCGAGCACTTCGAAGACGCGCTCGCCGCCTGCCATGGCGCGCTGGAGCATGGTGTACTGGAGGACGAGATCGCGGATGGGGTCGAAAAAGCGGCCGACGTAGAGCGCGAAGCCGGTGAGGATACCGATGGCGGCCGCGATATCGATGGTGGAGGCGTTCAGCGCGCGGATGCCGCCGACGATGATGACCAGCGCAAGGGCGATGGCCACGGCGAGTTCGAGGACAGGCATGATTGCGGCGGTGAGCATGCCGGCCCAGATGTTGGCGTTGCGGTTTTCCTGGTTGAGGCGATCGAAGCGCCGGGCGTTCTCATCTTCGCGGGACATGGACTGGATGGCCTTCACGCCGGAGACGTTTTCCGCGAGGGTGCCGTTGAGCGCGCTGATCTTGATGCGGACGTTGATGAAGGCCCGGCGGGCATGGATGGACCAGACGACCATGATCGCGACGAGCGGAGGCACTACGGCGAAGGTGACAAGTGCGAGCTGCCAATCGAGGAAGAGGAGGACAATGATGACGATGCCAAGGCCGACGAAGTCGGCGGCGAAGGTGAGCGAGCCACTGGTCAGAAGCTCCTGCATGACCGTGACATCGGAGGTGAGGCGGCTGATCATGCGGCCGACTTCCATTTCGTCGTAGAACGAGAGGGAGAGGCCCTGCATGTGGTCATACATCTCGGTGCGGAGGCGCATGAGGAGCCGGTTGCCGAGGTAGGCTGTGGTTATCTGCTGGACGAACAGGCTTGCCCACGCAACGACGGCGAGGATGCCCATGATGATGAGATAGGTGACCACGGCCCGTTCATCGCCCTTGATGCCCGCGTTCACAGTGAGGGCGATGAGAAGGGGCTGGCTGAACGTCGCCGCGGCGTTGACGATCATGCAGATGAACGCGGTTATGGCGTGGAGCTTGAACTCCATGAGGTAAGGGAAGATGCGCTGAACGACGCGATGGTCGTAGACCTTCCCGAGGTATTCATCGTCCCAGCCATCGGCGCCGCGGCCACGCATCGGCCCGCCCTGCAGGCCCCCGATGTTTCCGCTCCAGCCGCCAGCTCCAGCGCCACCCCACATGGCCATTACGAGGGCCTCCCTTCGGTCGCAACCTTCGGCGCGTCATCGCGGGCGCCGTTCGCGCCGGGCTTGCCGGCGGCGTTCGATGTCGCGCCGTGGCCGTTAGTGGCGGTGGCGATGGCTTCGATATCGGCGTGGCCGAGGGCTTCGACCTGGTCTTTGAGTTCGAGTTCGTAGATGCGGCGGTAGAGCCCTTCGCCCTGGACGAGCTCATCGTGCGTGCCGCGCTCGACGACGCGGCCATCCTTGAGGACGACGATCTCGTCGGCGCGCATGACGGTGCGGAGCCGCTGGGCGATGACGAATGTGGTCCGGCCCTTCATCAGCTCCTGCAGGGCCTGCTGAATGAGGAACTCTGTCTGGGAGTCCACGCTCGCGGTGGAGTCATCGAAGATCAGGATGCGGGGGTCCAGCAGGAGCGTCCGCGCAATGGCGATGCGCTGTTTCTGGCCACCGGAGAGCGTGACGCCGCGTTCGCCGACCCACTCGTCGTATTTGTAGGGCAGGCTTTCGATGAAGTCATGGATGCGTGCGGCTTTCGCGGCGCGCTCCACTTCTTCCATCGTGGCCCCGGGCTTCCCGTAGGCGATGTTGTCGCGGATGGTGCCGATGAAGAGAAAGACGTCCTGCTGGACTATGCCGATACTGCGGCGGAGCGAGTCGAGCGTGACATCGCGGATGTCGACATCATCGATGGTGATCGCGCCGCCGGTCACGTCGTAGAAGCGCGGGATGAGGTTGACGATGGTCGACTTCCCGGAGCCGGTGGGACCGAGCAGTGCGATGACCTGGCCGGGTTTGGCATCGATGGTGACGTCATCAACGACGCTGGCGAGGTTGTCGTAGGCGAAGGAGACGTGGTCAAAGCGGACGTGACCGCGGGCCGCCTCCAGCGGTGGAGCATCGGGCTTCTCCTTCACGGCGCTCTGGGCATCGATGAGTTCGAAGACGCGCTCGGACGAGCTGATGGCACGGGCAAGGATGTTGACCACGAAGCCCAGGGTGCGGATGGGCAATTGGAGCAGGTTGAGCCAGAGGAGGAACGTCAGCAGCTGGCCGGGCTGGAGCGAGCCATTGGCGATCATGAGCGAACCAACGCCTGCGGTGACTGCGACCTGACCGATGGAGAGGCCAGTCATGAGGGGGCCGTGGAACGCCATGAGGCGGGCCTGGTGGTAGTTCAGGTCTGCCTGCTTGCGCGCGGAGCGGCCGAACTTTTCGCTTTCGAACGGCTCGCGGCTAAAGGCTTTCACCACACGGATGCCGGTGAGGCCTTCCTCCGCGACCTGGGTCAGTTGCGCCTGGTTCTCCTGGATTTCGAGCCAGATGGGCCGCATCCGGCGGCTCACGGTAATCGAGCGCCAGGCGATGATGGGCAAGGTGACCCAGGAGAGGAGAGCGAGCTGCCAGTTGATGAAGAGCATGCCAATGATGGCGATGACGGCGATGAGGATGATGTAGCCCAGCCGCAGGGCGCCCATGTTGATGAAGATCCGGATGTTCTCCACGTCCTGCGTGGAGCGGGACATGATCTGCCCGGTCTGGACCTTGTCGTGGTAGGCGTAGGAGAGGCGCTGAAGGTTATCGTAGATGCGGTTGCGGATGTCGTACGCGACGCGCTGGCCGATGCTCTCACCGAGATATTGCTGGCCGAAGGACGCGATCCCACGGCCAAGCGCGAATATCACGACGGCGATAGCCGCGATGATGAGGAAGCTTTCGTCGCCATCGAGGCCGCTGAATTCGCGGTCGCTGCCGGTGCCGGTGTACTGAGGTTTCAGGCCGAAGTCGATGGCCCAGCCGGCGAGGAGCGGGCTGATCATGACGAAGGCGCTGGCGCTGAGGACACAGGCCCAGGCGAAGATGAGGCGGCCGCGATAGGGCCTGATGAAGCCCAGAAGGCGGATGAGGTTCGCCACCATTCCCTCCAGAAGTGCGATCCACGCTACTACACCCTTACGCTAACGTAAAGTTTGGTGGACGGGCACCTGGGGGCGGGGGCGCAAGGGGGCGTGGCAGAAGTGGGAACGCGCAGGGATAGAGAAGGTTAACGGGCCTGCGTGAGGTCCATCCGTATGCGGCCCTGCAAGGGTTTGTTGAGGTTGGGGAGGCGTCCGCTTTACGAGTTTCAGAGGCTTCAGGATTAGCGTCGAAGGGAGTCCAGGCCAGCGTGCTGGCCACACAAGAGGAGGACTTTCTATGAACGCAGCAACCTCGCGGAGGCGGTGGCGCATCGCGCCGCTGCTCGCACTCACGACCGCGCTTGCACTGGCGATCACGTTCGCCGGTCCGGCGGCCGCCCTCGATGAGGACATCAGCATCGACGCCGAAGGCTTCAGCCACGCGAGCGTCACGATCCTCGTGGGCGAGACGGTCACCTGGACGAACAACGACGCCGGTGTGACGCACAGCGTGACGGCCGAGGACGGCACATTCGACAGCGGCGACCTCGCCCCGGGCGAAACCTTCGCCCACACGTTCACCGAGGCCGGGACGTATGCGTACTCGAGCTCAGGGAACGGTGAGTTCGAGGGTGTTGTAGTGGTTGAGGTCGGTGGCATCGGCGGCAACGGCGATGCCGAGGGCCTCGAGGCCGAGACGCCTGCTCCACCTGCCACGGGCACGGGTACTGTGACTCCCGCCAGCGGCATGCCATGGATGGCCCTTGGCGGCCTGGCCCTGATGGCGATTGCCGGCAGCGCGCTGCTGATGGCGCGGCGCGAAAGCTAACGGCCACACCGGCCACCAGAGGCTGAAACGGAACCCCCTTCCAGCGCCCGGGAGGGGGTTTTCCCGGCCCGGAGGACGCGATGGCCGG
>CAYPAZ010000185.1:0-5358 GCA_964408835.1 uncultured Anaerolineaceae bacterium | reverse complement strand
GTTCGCCTTCACGGCGACGATCCTGCTGCTGGCGTGGAAAAGCCGGGATTTCGTCTTCGCCATCGGCAGGGAACTCGAGCAGTTCCACACCCCCGGTCCCGCGCTTCACCGCCTCTGCCACGATGCGGCCCGTTGCATCGTGGTCCGGGTGCCCATCTCTTCGGTAGGACACGAACGCCTGGCCCGCAGCACCGTCGCGAAGGATGTCCCTCACTCGCTCGAGGGCGTGCGCGTGGTTTGCCGCGATCTCCCCGTATGGGATGTCGAGGAAGTCTACCGAACGCGCCTCCACCCCGAGTGCCGCGCACGCAGCCAGCGCCTGCCGCCGCCGAACCCGGCCGAACTCTTCTGGCTCCACCAGCCCTGGCCGAGACTCCGCCCCGTCGCTGAAGAACACCACCTTCACGTCCGCCCCTGCCCTGCGCTTCAGGATGATCGTGCCCCCGCACCCCAGCGTTTCGTCGTCGGGGTGCGGCGAGAACACCACGGCGGGCCGAGCCAGCCACTCCGCCGCAACTCGCTTCGCGCGCCGCGACGAGACGCCCAGCAGTACCCGCCGCACTGGCGGGCGTGCCAGGCGCGCCGTCGCCCCCAACGCCCTGGTCGTGGCCTTCGACACCCGCCTCTCCACGGGCGCTCGCTCCTTCGCCGCCTTGCTGGTATTAAGCAGAGCATGGCACGGCCATCGAGCAAACGCGCGCCCCAGGCCGCTTCCCGGCGCCGTCCCAATCCGGGCGAGCCCGACAGCCGCCTCATCGTCAGCCACGACTTGAAGCACCTCGGCCTGCCGCTCTTCGGAATCGCGTCCTGGGTCCTTCCGAAGGCCACCTGGGAGCCGGTGAGCCGCTCTGTGGGCACGATCTCGAGCCGCATCGCAAGGGTGGCGGGGCGTCAGTCGAACTGCCGCGTGCCGCCCGAGGTGCTCGAGCGCTGGGACCTCGACGCCGACGACTGGCTCCAGCAGCACAAGACTATCGAGTACCTCCAGCTGCTCCAGCTCATGCGCGTGTACCGGCCCTGGGGCGGCCGGCCCGACGTGAGCGTCTCGGGCCTCGAGCACCTCGAGGCTGCCCGCAAGGGCGGCCGCGGGGCGATCGTCTGGGTGGCGCCATTCAACTTCGGTAGCCTCGTGACCAAAGCTGGCCTGCACGGCGCGGGAGTTCGCCTGGTCCACCTCAGCCGGCCCACGCACGGCTTTTCCCCCACCCGGTTCGGCCGCCGCGTCCTCAACCCGGTCCGCTGCCGAGCCGAAGACCGCTTCCTTGGCGAACGCGTCGTGATCGATGTCGGAGGCCCCTCCGCCGCGATGCGCACCCTCCGCGACCGCCTCCGGGAGGGGAAGGTCGTCTCGATCCTCCTTGGCCCCGCTCCCACCACGGTCGAGGGCGACTTCATGGGCCGGCGCATGACCTTCCCCACTGGTCCCCTCAGTCTCGCCGTCTCGGCTGGCGTCGACATCCTTCCCGTGCTCCCTCTGCCCGCCGGATCCGGCAAGTTCGAGGTCCGTATCGCCCCGCCTCTGTCGCTTCCTGAAGACGGGAGCCGCGACTTTTCGGCCGCTGCCGGGGAATATGCCCGGCTCCTCGAACAAACCGTGCTCGCGTATCCGACTGCGTGGAACCCATGGGGTTCCGGCGCGCTCCTCCGGTCCGGAGGGACCGGCTGACTACTCCACCATCACGTGCTCGACCACGATGACGCTGAAGCGCGTCGAAATGTCGAACAGGTTCGGCTCGTCCTCCAGGACCACGCGAACCTGCGGCGACCGGGCCGAGGCGCGCATCGCCTCCTCGTTTTCGAACCACACCTCCGCGAAGCCGTCGTAGGCCTGCTCCGCCCCGCTGCCCGAAAGGTCAGGCGCCAGGTTGATGACATACCGCTTGATACCGGGCACCTGCTTCGCCTTCTCAGCGTGCACGGTAGTCCAGTACTTCCCGAAGTCCTCGCGCGACATGCCGGGCCTGCGCTTTGCTCCGAAGATGAGCTTGTACATGCTTCCTCCCGCCGGGATCTCGGTCGACCGCCCGGCGCGCGGAGCGTGGACCACCAGCGCCGACGCGGTCAACCGGGCTCAGCGCCCGGATGCCACAATTGGCGTGCGTTCGAGCGGGAGTAGCTCAGTGATAAGCGCGGCTCGTCCAGGCCCCTGGGCGGGAAGCGGCAAGCGTCTCTAGCCTAAAGATTGAGTCCATAGCGAGCGAAAACTGATGCGCTGTACGTGATGCCGCGTCTACGACTCTGGCGCCCAGCATTTCATCCCCTGGCTGGCCCGGGATCTCGACCGGCTTGCAGAGGTCTTCGGTATCCGGCTCGACCTCGAAGGGGATGGAGGTCGCCGTCGAAGCGTTCTCCGCCGACATCCTCGCGCAACCCGCAAGGCAACAGCCTTGTCCTTATCGAGAACCAGGTGGAAGCCACCGGCCATCGGCATCTCGGTCAGATCGTGACCTATCGCCGGCGTGAATGCGCAGGGAATCGTGGGGGCGAGACCGTTTCGGCCACTCGACAAGTAGAAGAGCCCTGCAGCCTGATGACCGCAGGACTCTTGCTGGCTCATTCAATCACCGGCCGAAGTACGGCTGGTGACATCTCAAGCTATCGGTTATCCTCCCCCGTTCACGTACCGGATGCAGTGCCCCTGATTCTTGAAGCCAAAGTCTTCCCAGCCACCGTTCATGCAATCCGCCCTGGTCGCGGGCTCCGGTTCGGAGTCAGCGGGCTTCGGTCCAAAGTCGTAGGTTTTTGTGTCGCCGGCGATAGTTCTGGAGAATCCGTCGACGTTGCCACGGAACTCGCCCCAGCCGCTCCCAGCCTTGAAGACTATTGGGCCACCGTCATCACGGATTTCGATTTCTGGCCACTTGACGAGGACCTCGCTCCACGTGCATGGAGCATTGATCGGACATTGAACTGCACCGTCGCCGCCGGTTCCCCACCACTTGCCTTGAGTGAGCGTGTCCCATGTCTGCCATTCGTTGGCGTTGACGGTCTCGGTGTAATGCGGTTCGAACACGAGCCGACCCTGCCAAGCGCCAGTTCCATTGTAGTCGGCGGCAAACTGCAGCGAGAGCGCCCATGCCGAATTGCCCGTGGTTCTATACGTGCTGTAGCTCAGGGCTTCGATGTCGGCGAGAAGCGTTCCACCCAAGCCCACAAAACCAGCGAGAACGAACCCGTCGCCGACGGCCGAAATGCTAATCTCGGCGCTACCGCTTCCGATTGGCGGATCCCCTGGGCCAGCGACGAACTCGCCGGAGCCGCTGCCCGTTTCGGCAGCGAAGAACCAGTCGACGCCAAGGTTGTCCTCATTAACGCTGATTATGGTGTTGGCCAGCGCCGCGATCCCGAAGATCGCCAGCGTGAACATGGCGACGATGCCTACCACGCCTGCTCTAGTACCGGTCGATAGCATTTCTTTCCATCTCATTCACTCCTTGTGTATGGGGTTGATTCCTGCCTTCACAGGGACTCGTCGGCAACCATAGAAGCACTCCGAAAATTGGTCACCATTTTAGGATAAAAGCTGACCCCAGCTCTCTTGCGCGCTAATCCCGGGACGCGACCTCAGAATAGCGTCGCCAACTCGCCCGCGTCTGTCCGAAACTAGAGGACGCTTCGGTCTGCGCCGATGTGTCTCGCGGGGCGATCGGTGGTTGTGGGGCGGTGGCGCGCGCTCATCCGCACCGGAGGCGCCGTAGCGGCTGAGCATGGTGCGCCGAGCACCCCTCACCGCGTTCCCCCGGCGGCCCGCAGTCTGCTACGCTCGGGATAAGCGGGAGTAGCTCAGTGGTAGAGCGCCTGCCTTCCAAGCAGGATGTCGCGAGTTCGACCCTCGTCTCCCGCTCCATTCTTCCCCTTCGCGCTCGTGGCCACCCGGGGCACTATCAGCCTGGTGGATGTTAGTCGTCGCCGCCCGTGACTGTGAGGAGTATCACCGTCTGCTCCACCGCCCGGAGGTCGTGAACGATGGCCGGCTGAAAGAGCAACATCTCGCCCTCGGTGAGATCAAAGGTCCGGTCGCCGGAGGAGATTATCGCTCGCCCTCGAAGGACGTGGATTGAGACAACTCCCGGGGCGGAATGGGCTGAGAGGGTGTCGCCAGCCTCCATCGCCATCATGACGACGGACACACCGGATTCGCGAGCAAGGTTCTCCGAGTTGCGCCGGCGTCCCGCAAGCCCGGAGATCAACCTCTCGGCGTCGGCGCGCAGGTCGAGGTGGTGGACCTGCTCCGCCTTCGGGAAATCGCCGGTCGGCTCCCTGGTTGTCCTGGGCATGGCTCACCTTCTTTCTGGGCGCGATCTCCTGGAATCTCTTGGCAGGCGAGAGGTGGGGTCGGGAAACTGCCTGCTTCCACCATACACCCGGGCCGAGGAGGCTTGAGACTTGGGGGTGGAGCCCGGCGAACGGAGACCATGGCTGTCATGGACTCGGTGGATGGGTTCAGGGTGGCGAATCGCAGCTCGACATCCTGATGCTGCCAGGAGGAGCCCTCAGGCTGCAGCGGACGCGCTCTGGTCGAGAGTCAGCCGCCTTCGCCACCTTCTTCGCGGAGGTAGGCCTCGTACTGCAGAGAATCCGCGCGCACGATGTGCAGCAACAGAATGTCCCGCAGCACCGTGGCCTGGAGGCGTACCAGTCCGATGTCGAAGTCCTCAGACATCAGCTGGCGTTCAGCCTCGATTTCAATTTCTCCCGCGCGGTGGAGCATGTCAGCGTGCTCATGCTCCAGCCGCTGGCTGGTCGGCATAAGTCCCGGCTTCCGCTCTGTCGCGTCGGCGAGCACCCCACCTTCCTCCTCGGCAAGCCCCCGGTGCTGTTCCAGGGCATCGAAGACCAGCCGCGCTGCAGTTCGCACCCTCTCCAGCCACGACAGTTCGTCACCGGTCGCCTGGCGGGCCGCTGCCTCCTTGAGATGGTCCCGTGCTTCGGTCAGAGCAGTGAGGACCTCTCCCGGTGCCTCTTCTCCGCCGACATCGCTCGCCGTGCGCATGCTCCCGATCATACCAGCAACCCTCGGCCGCGCGGAGACGAGGCCCGATCGGATGGCGGTTCGACAACTGCTGGCGCGGGCCCCCCCGGACCCGGGTGCCCGACCATGGTCCCTGGCCCGAACCCCCCTCTCACCGCGCGTCGTTAGTAAGGCAAGCCGGGCAGGCCCCAGAGTGTGCGCGCGAGGCTGACCCGGCCAAGGTGACCGTTGCCGTGAGCGATGAAGCCCCATGCGATGGCCTCGGCGCGGCGGACTTCGCCCCAGGGGCGGATGAAGACGACTTCCGCCAGGTAGTCATCGCTCATGGCGGCGACCCGGGGGACGACGGATTCTCCGACGGCGGTGATGTACTCCTTGAACTCCTC
>CAYPAZ010000184.1:0-5396 GCA_964408835.1 uncultured Anaerolineaceae bacterium | reverse complement strand
CGCTTTCGAACGCCTCGCGGGTCAAGTCGGCGAAGTTGTAGGTTCGGCGGACGATGTCCAGCAACGCGCCGACCTCCCACTCCTCCATCGCGCACATCGCCACGATGTGCTGCGCCAGCACGTCGAGCGGGTTCCTGATCACCCGGGTGGACTCGATGGCACCCTCCCGCATCCGTGTCGTCACCACCGCACACTCCAGAAGATCGCCCCTGAACTTGGGGAAGAGCAGGCCTTTGCTCGTGCCCCCTACCTGGTGCCCCGCTCGGCCGACTCGCTGGAGCCCCCGCGCGACGGACTTTGGCGACTCCACCTGGATGACCAGATCCACCGCGCCCATGTCGATGCCAAGCTCCATCGAGCTGGTGCAGGCGAGCGCCGGGAGTTGACCTCCCTTCAGCAGTTCCTCGATTTCGGTCCGCTGCTCGCGCGAGACGGAGCCGTGGTGAGCACGGACCAGCTCCTCCCCTGCCATCTCGTTGAGGCGTGCCGCCAGCCGTTCCGAGAGCCGCCGGTTGTTCACGAAGATGAGGGTCGAACGGTGCGCCCGGATTTCAGCCAACAGCCGCGGGTAGACCGCCGGCCAGATTGACGTGGCCGCTTCCGCCGCCTGGCCGGGCGAGCCGGCGAAAGCCTCGGCGGGCAAGCCCTCTCCCGGCCGCTCCATGTCCTCCACGGAGACCACCACCTTCAGGTCCAGGGCTCGGCTTGCACCGGCATCCACGATCCGGACGGGCCTCTGGCCGCCGAGGTACTTCGCAACCTCTTCCAGCGGACGCTGTGTCGCCGACAGTCCGATGCGCTGCGGCGAATACTTGGTCAGTTCCTCGAGCCGCTCCAGGGAGAGTGCGAGGTGCGCCCCTCTCTTTGTCCCGGCCATCGTGTGGATCTCATCCACGATCACGGTTTCCACGGTCCGCAGCACCTCCCGCGACCGGGAAGTCAGCATGAGATAGAGCGATTCGGGCGTGGTTATCAGGATGTCTGGTGGGTCGCGCCGGATCGCTTCTCGCTCGCGAGACGGGGTGTCTCCCGTCCGCGTGGCTACTCTGATGTCGGGCTCGGGGCCTTCATCGCGGAGTGCCGCGACTCTCAGCCCCGCCAACGGGGCCCGCAGGTTCCGCTCAACGTCGTACGTGAGCGCCTTCAACGGCGACACATACAACACCGAGACACCAGGCTTTCTCCCTTTCTTCGCCCCCGCGGGCGGCGTCACGGGCGGGCGCTGCACCAGCCGATCCAGGCACCACAGAAACGCCGCAAGGGTCTTTCCCGACCCTGTGGGCGCGAGGAGCAGGGTGTGTTCGCCAGTCGCAATAGCCTGCCACCCGAGTTCCTGCGCCCTCGTCGGCGCCTCGAAGGCATCGCCGAACCAGCGGCGCGTCGCCGGGCTGAAGAGATCGAGAGATGTCACAGGCCTGAGTGTGCCAGATCCCGCTATCGCCCGTGGCAGGACTCCTGTCACCCTGCTGTCAGGGGCGTGTCGGCGAAGGATCCTTCCAGGACATCGATTCCGCAGACCCATCATCCCGGCTGACCTGGTCCACGAACCCGAGCCGCTGGCGCCGGGCATCAGGCTCCGGGTGGATCTCCACGCGGAAGATCGTCTGGTACGGAACAAAGATCTGGGTGGTGTGGTCATGCTCGACACTGGCCGTCTGGAGCGCGACCCAGCTGTCAGAAGCTCCGGAGATGCCGTTCACGTAGTGCTTCGCGCCGTCCAGAGTGAGCACCTCCACGATCGGAATCTTGCACTCGACCTGGTTGCAGAACGAGGCGATCGCCGCGGGTAAGATCTGTTCGAAGAACGCCCGGTCGAACGGCACCCCAACGGCACCCGGACCCGGGACTGGCGCCGCTTGCTGGGGAGCCGCCGGTGTCGCAGGGACCAGCCCCGGCGGGAGGTAAATGACGCGCGAAGGCTGTGTCATAGGCCGAGCGTAGAGCCCTACGCTCGGCCCGACAACCCCGCTAAGCCTTGACCGCGGTCCAGGTGCCGCTACCGAACGCTCCGAAAGCGACGTTTCCGCTCATGTTGTCGCCGTCGACGGTTCCGTCGAACTTCAGTTCCATCTCGCCCATCGGGCCCTGGACGGTGGCGGCGAACGCGACGGCGTCCCCTTCGATGGTCCCGGTGACCGGCGCCGAGCCCTGGGCGCCCTGGAAGTTCCCGGAGAGCGCGCCGCCATCCGCTTTGAGGTCGGCTTTGACCTCGCGCGCCCCCATGGGGGACTGCATGGTGATGTTCCAGTTTCCGTCTACGCTCACGTCGTACTCCTTGTTGACGGCGTCGAGCGCCGTGCGCGCCCAGTATGCACGAAACCGAACCACGTTCGCATCTGCGCCCGACACGCCCGTCGCGATACACTGGTGACCCGAAGTCGGAGGTCGCATATGGACAGGGACGGCTCGAACGGCAGCCAACCCACGCTCTTCTCGGAAGAAGCACTGGCTGCCCTGTCACGCTCGCTCCACGCGTGGGAAGAGGGACCGCTCGCCAACACCCTTCAACGCCAGCCCGAACGCGAAGACTCCTTCGCCACCAGCAGCGCGCCCGCCGGCCGGCTTTACACTCCTCTGGATATCGCCGACTTCGAGTACTCGCGGGACCTCGGCTTCCCGGGGGAGTACCCGTTTACACGCGGCGTCCAGCCAACCATGTACCGCGGCCGCCTCTGGACCATGCGCCAATACGCAGGCTTCGGGACCGCCGAAGAGTCGAACCAGAAGTTCCGCTACCTGCTGAGCCAGGGCCAGACCGGGCTCTCCGTCGCTTTCGACCTTCCGTCGCAGCTCGGCTATGACTCCGACCACCCCATGGCAGTCGCAGAGGTCGGCCAGGTCGGTGTCGCCATCGACTCCCTGTACGACATGGAGACGCTCTTCGAAGGCATCCCTCTGGACAGGGTCTCCACCAGCATGACGATCAACGCCCCCGCCGCCGTCATGCTCGCGATGTACATCGCGGCGGCGGAGAAACAGGACATCGGCCCGGAGAAGCTCAACGGCACCGTGCAGAACGACGTGCTGAAGGAGTACGTCGCCCGCGGTACCTACATCTTCCCGCCCGGGCCGAGCGTCCGCCTCGCGGCCGACATCATGGCCTACTGCGCGCGCAACGTGCCTCAGTGGAACACCATCTCGATCTCCGGCTACCACATGCGCGACGCCGGCTCGACGGCCGCCCAGGAGATTGGTTTCACCTTCGCGAACGCGCGTGCGTACATGGACGCCGCCATCGAGCGGGGACTCGCCATCGATGAGTTCGCGCCACGCATCTCCTGGATCTTCAACACGCACAACAACTTCTTCGAAGAGATAGCGAAGTACCGCGCGCTCCGCCGCCTCTGGGCGCGAATGCTCAGGGAGGAGTACGGGGCCCACGACCCTCGGTCATTGATGCTCCGGACCCACACACAGACGGGCGGCAGCACGCTGATGGCCCAGCAGCCCGAGAACAACATCGTCCGCGCCGCCATCCAGACGCTTGCGGCCGTGGTCGGAGGCGTCCAGAGCATCGCTCTGAGCTGCTTCGACGAGGCGCTGGCACTTCCGACGGATGATGCCCAGCGCATCGCCCTGCGAACGCAGCAAATCATCGGCCACGAGACCGGAGCTGCCGACACGGTCGACCCCATGGCCGGGAGCTACTACGTCGAAGCGCTCACCAACGACCTCGAAACCCGCGCCCGCGATTACATGGCGCAGGTCGAGGCACAGGGCGGTTCCGTCCGGGCCATCGAAAGCGGGTGGATCCAGACCCAGATCGCCGAAGCCTCATGGCGCTACCAGCAGGAGGTCGACGAGAAAAGACGCATCATCGTCGGCGTGAACGAGTTCACCGAAGGTGGCGAGCAGCCCCCCGCGATCTTCAGCGTGGACAAGCGTCTGGTGGACCATCAGCTCAAGCGCCTGGCCCGTCACCGGAAAGCCCGCGATGGCCAGCTCGTCGAGCGCCGCCTCGCGGAGCTTCGGGACGCCTGCAGCGGGGACGGAAACCTTCTTCCGCCGATCCTGGAGGCAGTCCGCGCCTACGCCACCCTCGGAGAAATCTGCGGCGCCATGCGCGACGTATTCGGAGAGTACAGACCTCCAACGGTCATCTGACAGTACCTGGGAGGCATGGCGGACGCGCGCGGCGGGGCGCAACGGTCGAGACTCTGAACCTGAAAACCTAGGCGATTATGGGCATCCATGGTGGATGGGCGCAGCCCATGCGGGAGGCGCGCTAGCGGACCGGCTAGCAAATCGTCCGGTGGAACGAGCCGGATGAGCGGGACCATGCCAGTCCTAATGTTACCGTCGGCGAGGATGGTTCAGGCGTAAAGAAGCGCCCGTCGGCCCCACGGCAGACAACAACTTAGAGTTGACAGACTCTCGTGTGTGGCAGCACAGTGCGCGCTCCGGAACAAGCGGAGGGCGCATGGAACTTCAAGACTTCCTTGTTCCCCAATACCGATCCAACTTCCTGTTTCACAGGCAGCTGCTGGACCAGGTCACAAGCGACCTGACAGACGATGAGCTGAACTGGCAGGCGATGCCCGGCCATCACAGCGTATGGCACCACGTATGGCACATGTGGCTCTCAAACGACTATTACTTTGCGGACGCGTTCTTGGTGCCGGCAGTCTGGGATGAGGGCAATTGGGCCAAGAGGCTTGACCTGAGTTCGATGGCTCGCGTGTTCGACTACCCCGGCAAGGCAGACGGAGCAGCGGTCCCTCGCTTCGTCATCAGTGACGTACCGGATAGCCTCGTCGATGAGCTCAAGGCGGCATCGCTAGCGGGATACATGGAATACGTGGACCATCTCCTGGAGCGCACCACGCAGTTATTGAGCGTGATGACAGAAGAGCAGCTCAAGCGACGAGTCGACTGGTACGGGGGTGCACCGATTCCCGCCCACGTGGCGGGGCTGGGATTCTCCCACGTAGCCCGCCACATCGGAATGATCGAGGACTTGCGGGGGCTGATTCGAGGCCCGGGGCAAGGCACCGCCAGTATCTGACTCTGCCATTCCTGGTTGCTGCGGTGCGAGCGGTGGCGAGTCTCCCCTGACAATAATCCCGAGGCGACCGTTAACCTCCGGCACCTCCCTGCCGTTTATGAACTCACCATGAAGGCACGTCACGTCTCGCCCGAACTCGCACAGAAGCTGGCCGAAGGGAAAATGTTCCAGCGGATAGAGTGCGACCGCTGTCACACGTCGTTCCACTTCACCGACAGCCCCCGCGCGACGCGTGTGCCTCGCTGCCCCGCCTGCGGCAGCCTCGACGGGCACCCCTGGGCCGCCTGAGCTTCGGAACTGTCCCGTCCGCCACGATTTGGGTACGATCGAACTTGAGCAGGGGCGTAGCTCAGCTGGTAGAGCAGTGGCCTCCAAATCCACCGGTCGCGGG
>CAYPAZ010000183.1:0-5410 GCA_964408835.1 uncultured Anaerolineaceae bacterium | reverse complement strand
TCACTCCAGCTGGAGGGGGCGGGATTCGGCGTTGAGGGCGGCGAGGTGGCCGGACATGCGGGAGGAGTTCGCGCGGAGGGAATCGCGGGAGTTCTCAAGCATGACGATCGCTCGGGAGAGGCGGCCATCGACTTCGTCCTGGAGGCCCTGGAGGCACTGCTCGAAGGTCGCGAGGTAGGTGGCGAGGCGCTCGGCATCGACATCGCCGGCGGTGGTAAGGACGGTGTGGAAGACGAGCAGGAGGTAGGGGATGAAGGTGGAGTAGCCGACGATGGCGACGTTGTCGCGGGCGGCATCGGCCTGGGCGGCGGGGGTGAGGTCGAGCACGGCATCAGGGACGACGGCGATAGCGAAGGTGGTGGTGCGGCCGGGCTCGATGTATTTCGTGACCTCGCGGGCCTTGTCGCGGACGGCGCGTTCGACATCGGCGCGGAGGCGGCGTTGTTCGTCGAGGTCGGTGGAGGCGATGAGCTGTTCGATGAGGTTGGTGGCGGGCCACTTGCTATCGATGGGCAGGTGGAGGCCGTTGGGCAGCTTCAGCGCGAACTCGACCGGGCGGTTGTTCACGGTGAGGCCGCGGACCTGCCACTCGGAGGGGAGGCGGCCGAACACGAGGTCAACGATGTTCTCGCCGGCGGCGCCCTTGGAGGCGGTGCCTGCGATGACCTGTTCGAGGCGGCGGAGGGTCTCGGCGGACTGGCGGTCGCGGTCTTCGCGGGCTTCCGTGCGGGTGCGGATGTCGACGACGTGGTCGCGGACGGCGGCGCCGGTGGATTCGAGGGAGGTGACGCGTTGCTGGAGGGCGTCGAGCGAGGAGAGGAGGGCGGCGTTCTGCTGGGCGACGGAGGCGACCGAGGCGTTGAGATGCTGGAGGGGCACGGAGAGGTCAGACGGAGTGCGTGGCCGGAGGGCGAGGAGCGCCACGGCGACGACGATCGCGGCTACCAGCGCGACGAGGAGCAGTTCCATGTTCACCTCCGGATCGGAGTTATGTGGAGTTTGGACGCTAGCAGGGTTAGGCGACAGGTAGTGTCGCGGTGGGCGGGGTAAGGTGGATGGGATGGGAGTGGATGACGGCCTGAGGACGGCGCTCCTGGACCAGCCAGGAAGCGCGAAGCCGGAGCCTGAATTCGCGCATGGCCGTATCATTTCGAGAAACCCCATGACTGGAGCGAGGCCGCAATCCTTCGCGAGAAGGACGCGGACCGGTGTGCAATGAGCAGAACTGACCAGAACGAACAGGACGAAATGGACCTGGCGCACCTCGTGCGGGCGCTGGATGTGAAGCCCGGTGGCGAGGACGCCTGGATCGGGCCGGTGGAACAGAAAGAGGGCCGGCTCTTCGGCGGGCTGGTGCTGGCGCAGAGCGTGATGGCAGCGGGCAGGACTGTGGACGAGGGGTCGATCCACTCGCTGCACGCGTACTTCCTCCGGCCGGGGAAGGCTGCGGAACCGGTGCGGTACGGCATCGAGCGCATCCGGGACGGGCGGACCTTCACGACACGGCGGGTGACGGCGACTCAGGATTCGGGCGAGGTGATCTTCGAGGCATCGATCAGCTTTACGAAGCTGGAGGAGGGCCTCGAACACCAGGAGCCGATGCCGGGCGCGCCGAACCCGGACACGATGAAGACCTGGTGGGAGACGATGATGCCGATCCGCGGGGAAACGGGGCGGCGCCCTCGGGGATGGGCGAACCCGATAGATATCCGGACGGCGGAGGAGCGGCCGGGGAGGCCGATCACGGAGCGGCTGCCACACCGGGCGGTGTGGGGCCGGGTGACCGGGGAGCTGCCGGAGGATCCACTGATGCACGCGGCTTCGATGGCGTATTTCAGTGATAGCGGGATGGTGGCGACGGTGGCGCTGTCGTACGGCGGCTGGGGGCCGGGCGGAAACACGGCGAGCCTTGACCACACGATGTGGTGGCACGACCCGCCGCGGTTCGACGACTGGCTGCTCTATGTGACCGACAGCCCGGCAGGGAGGCACTCGCGGGCGCTGACGTGGGGCGGGATGTACAACCGCGCCGGGCAACGTGTGGCGAGCGTGGCGCAGGAGGGGCTGTACCGAGGGGCGGGTAACGCGCAACGGGTAACGGGTAGCGCGTGACGGTGTAGAGCGCGAGCGCCAGAGCGGGTTGTTGCCGGGGGTTGGTAGCGGGGGTAGTGTGCGAGTGACTTGCAGAGGAGGAGTGACTTCGTGAAGGTACAGGAGCTCTTGGGAGCGGAGTTCGCGATGGCGCACGGGACTCTGGACCAGGTGATTGCGTTGGCCGGGGGGCAGTGGCTGCACAAGGTGCCGCCGGGGGCGACGGTGAGCACGGTGGCGGCCACCTACGCACACATCGCCTTCGCGGAGGACACGCTGACGAACGCGCTGGCGAAGGGTGGCGCGCCTCTCTACGTGGCGGACGGGTGGGATAAGAAGCTGGGCGTGGCGATGCCGGGCCCACGGCAGACGCCCGAGTGGTCCGAGAGCGTACGCATCGAGGACCTGGAGGGGTTCCGGGAGTACGCGCGGGCGGTGTTTGCAGGGACAGAGCAGTACCTGGGCGAGGCTTCGGACGACGAGATCAACCGGGTGATCGACACGCCGATCACGGGCAAGCAGCCCGTGGGACAGCTGTTCGGGACGCTGGCGCTGTGGCACGTGACGAGCCACCAGGGAGAGATCTCGGCGTTGCTGGGCGCGCAGGGGCAGAAGGGTCTGCCGTTCTAGGGTGAGCACGGCGGGTAGTTATGAGGAGGTGACGCGGGACCTGCGGACGGCGTACGACCGCGCCGCGGAGGAGCGGGAGCGGACGGCGGACACGACGTGGAAGGTGGCTGAGCGAGAGGGGTTCCTTGCGCGGCTGGAGGCGGAGGGGAGGCGGCGGTTGCTGGAGGTGGGTGCGGGGACGGGGGTGAACGGCAAATGGTTCATGGACCACGGGCTGGAGGTCGTGGCGACGGACCTTTCGCCGGAGCTGGTGGCGTTGTGCCGGACGAAGGGGCTGGAGGCGTACGAGATGGACTTCCTCGGGCTGGACTTTCCGGAGGGTTCGTTCGAGGCGGCGTTCGGGATGAACACATTGTTGCACGTGCCGAAGGCGGACTTCCGGGCGGTGCTGGAGTCGATTGCGCGGGTGTTGGAGCCGGGCGGTCTGTTCTTCCTGGGGCAGTACGGCGGTGTGGACGTGGAGGGGGTGATGGAGAACGACCACTACGAGCCGAAGCGCTTCTATTCGCGGTGGACGGACGAGGGGTTGCGGTTGGCGGCGAGGGAGGTGTTCGAGGAGGTGGAGTTTCACCGGGTGGAGATGGAGGGCGGGCGGCCGGGGTGGGGGTTTCAGTCGCTGACGCTGCGGAGGGGGTGAGGGGCGGTGAGGGGTGCCAGCGTGTGAGGGTGTCAGGGTGGGCGATGACATCCGCGGGGGTGCCGGCGGGCGTAGTAGAGCCAGATGGTGAGGCGAGAGGTACATGCGTTCGGGCTGGGGACGGTCCTGGCCGCGTTTACGGTGGTGCTCGGCGCGTGCGGCGGGGGAGGCGAGGTCCCGACTGCGACCCCGCGACCTTCGCTGATGGCGGATGTCGTTGGCTACAAAGGATCAGGGACACCGGTTCCTATCCTGGCCACGGGGCTGTTCGGGTGTGTGGGCGAGGAAGTCTTGCTGGGATTCGCTTTGGTCGGAGAGGCTGGGCGACCAGAACTGCTACGAGACTGGGCGGAGACCGTGGTAGTGGATGCCCGCGGCGAGGTCCGCGGCGAGGCGAGGACGGTGGCCGGGGGCGCGCAGTCTGTTGTCTTCGCGGAGGCAGCCTGCCTAGGCGGGTACATCGTGGGGGCGGAGCGGTACGCGGTGCCGATCGAGTGATGGGACTGGCGCGCGCGGCTGAGCGCATGGAAGGGACGGAAAGGGGCTAAGTCCCCTCCGGCGTGAGGGTGGCGAGGACGGAGTCGCGGGTGAGGGTGGTGGTGGCGAGGATCTTGCCGCCGATGCCGCCGGAGATGCCGGGGCGGTAGAGGGCGAGGAGCAGGTGTTCGGGGCCGGCGACGTCGGCGCCGAGGTCGCGGGCTTCGGCGATGGCTCCCCGGACGGCGCGGTCGGCGGCGGGCGTGAGCCCGATGCCCGGGGTGTCCACGGTCTCTTCGCCGCGGCCGACGGCCTTCTCTACGGCGGCGACGGCCGCGGGGAGGTCGAGCCCGGCGGACTGAATGAGGGCTGAGGCGGGGCCATCGTGGGCGATGAGGCCGAGGAGGATGTGCTCGGTGCCGATGTAGTTATGGTTGAGCTTCGCGGCTTCGTCCTGGGCGAGGGAGAGGACGAGGCGGGCGTCGTCGGTGTAGGCGTCTTCGCCGGAGGCGGTGGCGCGGGCGCGGGCGGTGGTCTGACGCTTCTCTTCGGCCTTGAGGAATTCGTGGAGGCTGGATTCGGAGATGAGCCACTTACGGCCGAGCTGGAGGCCGGGGAGGCGGCCTTCGTTGAGGTAGCGATAGACGGCGTTCTTGTCGATGTTGAGGGTCTCGGCGACCCACTCGGGGTCACGGAAGTCGAGTTTTGCCGGGTCAGTCATGTTTTACCTGTTCTGGGATTGTTGGAGATGATCTGGCCATGTTTGGTGTCGATTGTCAAGGAGCTGTACTACAGGTTCTCCGACACGGGTGAGCAGGCGGGGCAGAGGGAGCGCAGCCGGGGTTTGGGTGGGGTAGCCCCCCGGCCACGGTGGGCCGGGACTCCTGATGGGACCGGTTGGCGCGTTTAGTCCGTCACCCGTTGCCCGTTCCCCGGGGATTGACGAGGGGGATGGTGAGGACTCTACTTAGCCTCGCAGAGCAAGGAGGGTCGTGATGAAGTTCCACTGGTTCCACCTGATGCCGTACCCGGACCTGCCGGACGACTTCCAGGAGAAGTACCGGAGCGTGTGGGTGGACGTGCCCTACCACCTGTTCGACCCGGCGCGGGGCCACCAGGTCTACAACGAGTACCTGGACGAGCTGGAGTATGCGGAACAGTGCGGCTTCGATGGGATCTGCTGCAACGAGCACCACAGCAATGCGTACGGGCTGATGCCGAGCCCGAACCTCATCGCGGCGGCGCTGACGCGGCGCACGTCGAAGGCGGGGCTGGTGGTGCTGGGGAATTCGATCGCGCTGTACAACCCGCCGATCCGGACGGCGGAGGAGTTCGCGATGCTGGACTGCATGTCGGGCGGGCGGCTGGTGGCGGGGTTCCCGGTGGGGACGAGCATGGACACGAACTATGCCTATGGGATGACCCCGGCGACGCTTCGGGAGCGGTACTACGAGAACCACGATTTCATCATGGAGGCGTGGACGAACAAGGACACGTTTCACTGGAACGGGAAGTACAACCAGGTACGGTATGTGAACCCGTGGCCGCGGCCGCTGCAGCAGCCTCACCCGCCGG
>CAYPAZ010000182.1:0-5432 GCA_964408835.1 uncultured Anaerolineaceae bacterium | reverse complement strand
GATCAACCCCGTGGCCGAGATCGCCGGGATGGCCCGGGCGGCGGGCGCGAAACTCATGGTGGACGGCGCGCAGGGTGCACCCCACCTGCCCGTGGATGTGGAGGCGCTGGGCTGCGACTTCTATGCCTTTTCAGCGCACAAGATGCTGGGGCCAACGGGCGTCGGCGTGCTGTGGGCCGCGCCAGGCCTGCTGGACGAGATGGAGCCGTTCCTCGGGGGCGGCGAGATGATCTCGCTTGTGAGGCAGGAGGGTTCCACGTGGGCGGACGTGCCTCACAAGTTCGAGGCGGGAACCCCGAACATCGCGGACGTCATCGCGTTCGGGGCTGCACTCGACTACCTGGCGGAACTGGGGATGGACCGGGTGCGCGACCACGAGAAGCTCATCACTGCGTATGCGATCGACAGGCTCCACGAGGTACCGGGAGTGGCGGTGCAGGGGCCGCTGGACGTGGAGGTGCGAGGGGGTGCAGTCAGCTTCACATTGGATGGCATCCACCCCCACGACGTGAGCACCATCGTGGATGGCCATGGGGTCGCGGTCCGCGCGGGGCACCATTGCGCTCAGCTGCTCATGCGAGAGCTGGGCGTGCCCGCGACGAACCGGGCCAGCTTCTACATCTACAACGAGGAACGCGAGGTGGACGCGCTGGTGCAGGCGCTCCAGGCCGCGAGGAAGGTCTTCGGGCATGACGATTCCCGAGCCGCAGTTTGACGACCTGTTCCGCGAGGTCATTCTCGACCACTACCGGCGTCCCCGGAACCGGGGAGCGCTGGATACGCCCAGTGTGACCGTCGAGGGGATGAACCCTGTGTGCGGCGACGAGGTGCGTCTCGAGCTCGCGCTCGATGACCAGACAGTCCGGGACATCGCGTTCGCGGGCCAGGGCTGTTCGATCAGCCAGGCAAGCACATCCATGCTCACCGAGGCGGTGAAGGGCCGGACCTTCGCGGAGGCGGATAGCCTCGGCGAGCAGTTCCGGGCGATGATGATGGACGAAGCCGAACCCACCCGGGAGCTGGGCGACCTCGAGGCCCTGCAAGGGGTCGCGAAGTTCCCGGTACGCGTGAAGTGCGCGCTGCTCGGGTGGAATGTGCTCCGGCAGGGACTGGAGCAGGCCCGCGCCGGCGCACGATAAGGAGGACCCGATGACAACCGAAACTCCCGCACCGAGCTACGACGAGCTTCGCGAGAAGCTGCGTGAGGTGAAGGATCCCGAGATCGACATGAGTATCGTGGACCTGGGGCTGGTGTACGACATCAGCTACGACGAGGGAAACGTGCTCGTGACGATGACTCTGACGAGCCCCGGCTGTCCCCTGGGGCCGGTTATCCGCGGCGAGGCGTACGCGAAGCTCAAGGAGATCCCCGGCGTCAAAGACGTGGACGTGGAAATCGTCTGGAGTCCCCCGTGGGACCCGCGCACGATGGCGAGCGAAGACGTAAAGATGATGCTGGGCATCTGGTAGGCCCGGACCACGAAGTGGCTCACCGCGTAGTCCAGAGTGTGGCCCTTGCCGGCCACGCGGCAACCGGGTGACGCTCTTCTGAACTCAGGCGGAGGCCGTTCCCGTGCCAACGATTGCCGAGCGCAGAGCAACCTTCCGGAAGCTTCATGAGTCGGGCTGCTTCGTCATCCCGAACCCCTGGGACGTGGGCACAGCGAAGTATCTCGAGGGGCTCGGGTTCAAGGCCCTGGCGAGCACGAGTGGCGGATTCGCCTGGTCGCGGGGCCTTCCCGACGGGGAGGTGCCACGCGACCTGGTCCTGGCGCACCTCCACGAACTGGCCGCAGCGACAGACCTTCCGCTGAACGCTGACTTCGAGAGTGGCTTCGCCGGTGACGCGGCCGGGGTCGCTGAGAGCGTGCGTCTGTGTGTCGAAACGGGCGTCGCCGGGCTGTCCATCGAAGACTCCACACGCAACCCGGATGCGCCGCTCTACCCAGTCGACGAAGCGGTGGAGCGAATCCGTGCGGCCAGGAGGGCCATCGATGCTGCCGGGGGCGAAGTAGTCCTGACGGGGCGAGCCGAGTGCTTCGTGGTCGGGCGGCCCGACCTCGACGACGCGATAGCGAGGTTGAAGGCGTACTCGCAGGCGGGCGCAGACTGCCTCTACGCCCCCGGGATCCGGACGCGGGAAGAGATCTCGGCGGTGGTGGCAGCGGTGGCTCCGAAGCCGGTGAACGTACTCGTGGGTTCGACGAGCGAGCTCACCGTGGCGGCCCTGGCGAGCCTGGGGGTGAGGCGAATCAGTGTCGGTGGAGGGCTTGCCCGGACGGCATGGACCAGCTTCGCGCACGCGGCAACGCTCCTCGCGGAGCAGGGGACGTTCGACGGGTTCCCGGGCGGGGGCCCGAGGCTGGACCTCAACGGGTTCTTCCGGGAGCACTCCTAGGACTCAGCGGACCCCACGGAAGATGAGTTCGAAGAAGCGTGAGATGACATCGCCACCGGAAGGGCGGCGATCCTCTTCCCAACTGCCGGCCCCTGCCCGGGCGAAGCCTGCCCCAAGCGGGTCGTAGGCCTTTCGGAGCGGCGGGCTTTGCGCGACGCCGAACAGTTGGGCGATCTCGCCACCGTCCAGCCAGATTCCGCCACACTGGCGGCAGGCGTCGGTATCAACTTTGTTCGACATCACGGCGTCCATCGGCAGCTCGCACTCCGGGCAGGAGAGCGGACGCCTGCTCCAGCCGCACTTCGCGCAAAGTTCGCCGGCGGCCAGGAAGGCGTGGCACTTGTGGCAGCGGAGGGGAGCCTTCACCGCCATGAGGGCCGGATGCGCGCGGCGGTAGCTACTCACGCCGCCGGCGAAGGCGGCATTGCTGCCCCAGACCCCGTTACAGGCGGAGCACCAGCGCATGATGAAGGGCGAGACATCCTCCGGGTGGCGAAGGACTTCGAGCCTGCGCTCGCCGGGGCAGACCGGGCAGGTAGCGGGGCGGCGCGGGCGGGGAGCGCCCGGGGCGTCGGCTGGTCGCATGAAAGTGCCTCTCAGTGAGGATCGGCACGCTGAGCCGGCTCCACCAGAGCAATCGAGCGGGAAACGGATGCGCATGTAGACTTGAGTTGATGTCATGCGACGACGAGACAGCGGAGATCCTCCGGAGGGCAGGGCACAAGCTGACCCCGCAACGGCTGCTGATCGTTGGCGCGCTGCGGCACGCGGGCGGGCACGTGACCGCGCCCGAGCTCGCAGAGAAGGTGCAGAGCGCCTACCCGAGCATCGATGTGAGCACGGTTTACCGGACCCTGGACGTTCTGAAACGGATGCGTCTTGCGACTTCGACGGATGTTGGCTCCGGGGACGCGGTGTTCGAGTGGGCGCCGGAGCGGCCTCACCACCACCTGGTGTGCACAAGCTGCCAGGGGATGACCGAGTTCAACCACGAATATCTCGATGACCTCGGGAGGGCGCTTGTGAACGATTTCGGCTTCCTGCCGGACATGCACCACTTCGCCATCTTCGGGCTCTGCCGGGAGTGCCAGTTGGAGGAGGATCTGGAGTGACGACTCGACGCGAACTGGTCGCAGCGCTCCGGAAGGTGGTGGGCAAAGAGCATGTCCTGTTCCTGCCGGAGGACCTCGCGGTGTACGGTTTCGACGGCACGATCGAGAAGACCACGCCGCACGCTGTGGTGTTTCCCGCGGACACGGAGGAGGTCGCGGCCGTCGTTCGAGCCTGCAACAGGCTCGCCGTGCCCCTGACGCCGCGGGGCGCCGGGACAGGACTGAGCGGCGGCGCGGTGCCCGCGAAGCGTGGAGTGGTCCTTGCGACAGCCCGCATGCGCCGAATCCTCGAGATTGACCCCGTGAACCGGCTCGCCATCGTGCAGCCGGGGGTGCCCAACATCCAGCTGACGGAGGCGGTGGCTGAACACGGGCTCTTCTACGCGCCGGACCCAAGCAGCCAGAAGGCGTGCACCATCGGCGGGAACGTAGCTGAGAACGCCGGGGGCCCGCATTGCCTCTCGCTCGGGGTAACAACCAACCACATCCTCGGGATGCACGTGGTGACTGCGGACGGAGAAGTGACGTGGCTGGGGGCGTACACGCCGGAAGCTCCTGGCTACGATCTTCGCGGCGCGTTCATCGGGTCTGAGGGCACGCTCGGGGTTGCGACCGAGATCGTGGTCCGGCTCACGCCGGTCCCGGACACCGTCGTAACGCTGCTCGCCATCTTCGAGACCGTTGAGCAGGCCTGCCAGACGGTTTCCGCGATTATCGGGGCGGGGATGGTCCCGGGGGCGATCGAGATGATCGACCGGGTAACGCTGCAGGCAGCGGAGGCAGGTCTGCAGTGCGGCTATCCGCCGGATGCCGGGGCCGTGCTGCTCGTGGAGTTCGACGGCATCAAGGATGTGGTTGAGCCAGAGGTGGCGACTGCGCGGGCGCAATGCTACGAGTACGGCGCGAGCGAGGTGCGCACCGCTCGCGAGGCCAGGGAGCGAGAGCTGCTATGGAAGGGGCGCAAGGGAGCTATCGGGGCACTGGGCAGGATCGCACCGAACTACTACATCCTTGATGGCGTTGTCCCACGATCCAGGCTTGTTGATGTGATGAACCAGGTGACCGAGGTGGGCGAACGGTACGGGTTCCCCATTGCGAACGTGTTCCATGCCGGCGATGGCAACCTCCACCCCAACCTGCTCTTCGACGAGCGAACCACGGGTGCAAAGGAGAGGGTGCTCGAAGCTGGCGCGGAAATCATGCGCATCTGCATCGATGCCGGCGGGGCGCTGAGCGGCGAACATGGGGTTGGGTACGAGAAGCAGCGATTCATGCCCTGGCTGTACAACGAAGCCGATGTGGAGAACATGGGACGGCTGAAGCTGGCGTTTGGGAACGACGGCTCGTTCAATCCGTGCAAGCTGCTGCCCCACGGCACCGGCTGCGGGGAGATGGCCCATCAGGAAGCGGCCATCAAGGCGGCGGGGCCAGACGCCTATGTCTGAGCAGGTGACGGCAGGCGCCGATGTCGTTGTGGCGGGGGTACCCCCGGACACGATTGAACGGCCGGAGACTTTCGACGATCTTCGGGGGCTTGTCGCGCGGCGCGACGGAAGAACCCTTGTGCCCAGGGCAGCGGGGACGCACATCGACCTCGGGCTGGCGCCCCGCGCGCCTTACGCCCTGCTAGACCTCGGGCGCATCCTTCGGGCGAAGCCGGACCACCAGGCCGACGACCTGACCGTCGTGGTCCCGGCCGGGGTGACGCTACGCGAGCTGGCGGTGGTGCTTGCCGCGAGGAACCAGTGGCTACCGATTGATTCGCCGCTCGGCCCCGACTCGACGGTTGGGGGAGTCCTGGCCGTTGGACACGGTGGGCCGCTGCAGGCGCGGTTCGGACTCCCACGCGACATGGTGCTCGGCATGACCGTGCTCCGGCCCGATGGGGAGAGCTTCCTGTTGGTCAGCCGCCACATCGTGAT
>CAYPAZ010000181.1:0-5436 GCA_964408835.1 uncultured Anaerolineaceae bacterium | reverse complement strand
CGGCGGGGCTCTGGCGCGGGTGGAGGCGGCGCTGCCGGACCGCCTGAAGGCTCGGCTTGAAAGCACGCCGCTCTACGCCCCCGGGTTCCATGTCCCGCAGGAGGTGGTCGCCGCGCTGGCGACGCTGCGGGAGGCCATCGACGACAGCCGGAAGACGTGGTTCGCGTATATCGACGCGAAGGGGGAGTACACCGAGCGGACGGTGCGGCCGCTGGGACTGTTCTTCTGGGGGGCGACGTGGTCACTGAGCGGGTGGTGCGAACTGCGGGAGGATTTCAGGGACTTCAGATTGGACCGGATGGACCGCCTCGAGGTGTGTGAGGAGAGGTTTGCGCCGGAGCCAGGGAAGACACTCCAGGACTTCTTCCGGCGCATGGATGACGACCACCAACACTAGTGCGCGGGTAGTGCTTCGGGTGGCAGATGGCGGGTCACATCGAAGTGCCAGGTCTGGATGACGCCGGCGAAAGTACGGTACTCATCGAACGACGCGAATGCGCGGGCCGGGATAATGGCGCGACCGTGCCCGTCGAGGTCAACGATGACGGCGCGGCCGCTGGCAACGACATCCCGCGCGGCGGACCAGCTAAACCACGCGTCACCGGCTTCGCCGTGAATGGTGAGCCCGGCGGCGGTGAACGTGATGCGGGCGGGGTAGCTCACGCCCGGTGAGGAATGCGATGGCCACCAGCCAGCGAGGGTGCGCACCGCTGGTGCGCTGAGGAGAACGAGCAGGCCGAGGAGTATTGAGGGGGCGATGGCCTCCCGGGCACCGAGTTGGCCTGTCACGTACAGGACGATGAGCACGGCGGTGAGCGCAGCGATCGGCCCCCTGGAAAGGCCGAAGCGCACGGGGCCGTTCCAGTCCCGCTGGTAGGCGTACACCATCGCCTCCGCGCGGTCGGAGGCGGCAGGGGTGAACTCGACGGTGATGGCGTCTTCCATTGGTCCTACCGTGGGCGAACAGGCGACACGGACACCGGTTCTGTGCAGGTCTACGGCTCAGGCTCGGTGGTGACGGAGTGCAGTCCGGTGACCGCACCGTGTCAGTGAGGTGCGCCCTGCTCACCCCCTTGCGGGCCGTAGAACACCACCCAAACTGCGAGGTCGTCGGTGAAGTCAACGAAGCGGTGATCCATCCCCGCGGGGACGAAGAGGATGTCGCCGGCGGTGAATCCGACGGGTTCCCCGTCGCGGACGAACGTGCCACGGCCGGTCGCCACGATGTAGAGCTCATCCTGTCCGTGAGGTTCCTGGGAGTCGGTGCCTCGCGGGGCGTACAGGCCGGTGAGCATGGAGCCGTGCCTGAGCACCAGCGCGAACGGGAGCTGGTCTCCGGCCGGAAGCTTCCCCCTGGCGTCGTCGAGGGAGATGTGCCATTCGGGTCGGGTCATGGTGGTGAGCGTAGCGGGTCGTGTGAGGCTGCGCTCGGTAGAATGCTGCGCATTCGAAGGAGGCCGACATGACTCATGGCATCGTGGATGCGCGCGCCGCACTCCCTCCCCCGAAGCTCGAGGAGGTTAGCCCGGGCATTTTCGCCTATATCCAGCTGGATGGGACGTGGTTCCTCAACAATGCGGGATTCATCGTTGGGGACGAGTCGGTGCTGGTGGTCGACACGACCGGGACAGAGGCCCGTGCCCGAGCGTTCCACGCGGCGGTCCGGAAGACGACGGACCGGCCGGTGCAGGCCCTCATCAACACGCACGCTCACGCGGACCACACGCACGGCAACTTCATGTTCTCGCCCGGGCCGATCATCGGTCACGAGCGCTGCCGTGAGGAGGTGCTCCGGGGGAGCCTGAACGCGATCAAAGCCGCATTCCCGACCGGTGACTTCGGCGACCCGCCCTACGTTGCGCCGAATGTGACGTTCGATGACCGAATGACAGTCTGGCTCGGGGACCTGGAGGTGCGGCTGATTCACCTGGGCCCAGCGCACACGACGAACGATGTCATCGCGTGGGTGCCGTCGCGGAAGCTGCTGTTTTCGGGCGACCTGGTGTTCAACGGGGGGACGCCGTTTGCGATGGCGGGGTCGGTGGCGGGCTGGCTGGAAGCGATCCCGGTCCTGAAGGGCCTCGGCGCCGAGACCATTGTCCCGGGACATGGCGAGGTGTGTACGCCCGCGGTGTTCGACACGATCGAGGCCTACCTCCGCTTCGTGCAGGAGACCGCGGCGAAGGGCTTCGCGGACGGTAAGACTCCGCTGGAGGTGGCGGAAGCAACGGACCTCGGGGACTTCGCGGGGCTGGGGGACTCAGAGCGCATCGCGGGGAACCTGCACCGTGCGTACAGCGAGTTGCGCGGGGAGCCGCGCGGAGCGCCGATCGATATCCCGGCTGCGTTCGCAGACATGATCGCGGTCAACGGGGGCGAGCCGTTGCGCTGCCTCGCCTAGCCTGAGGGCGGCGGCCCAGCCCCGGTTGCGGGGGTCCTGCGGCGGGGACAGAATGGCGTTCCTCGGGAGGGGCACATGGACAACCGTGCGGAGTACCTGGTAACCGCTGACTGGCTTGCAGAGAACCTCGACCGGCCGGGCCTCGTGGTGCTCGAGTGCACCGTTTCCCTGCGACCTCGGGATGACGGCGGGCCGGGCTACACGGTCGTATCCGGGCGCGAAGAGTGGGCGAAGGGGCATATCCCCGGGGCAGGCTTCGCGGATATCCCGCAGGACCTGAGCGACCACGACCACCCGCTGCGGTTCATGATGCCGCCGGCTGCGCAATTTGCAGAGGCGATGGCGAGCTACGGGGTGGGGGATGACTCGGAAGTAGTGCTCTACGACCGGGCGGGCAACATGTGGGCGGCGCGGGTGTGGTGGATGTTGCGGGCGTTCGGGTTCGAGCGCGCGCGGCTCCTGGACGGCGGATGGGCGGGGTGGACGGCGGAGGTACGACCCGTCTCGGCGGAGGCGCCGGTTCGCGGGTCGGCGTCGTTCACGGCGAGGGAGCGCCCGGAGCTGATAGCCACGAAGGAGGATGTGCTGCGGTCGATGGAGTCCGGGCAGGCGTGCATCGTGAACGCACTGAACTCGGCGCAGCACCGCGGTGAGGTGGCGCCCTACGCCCGGCCGGGGCACATCGCGGGGAGCGTGAATGTGCCGGCCATTGGCAGCGGGGGTGTGGTTGACCCCGCGACGCAGCTCTACCGGCCGATACCGGAGATTCGCAGGCAGTTCGAGGAGGCAGGTGCGAAGCCAGGCGAGCGGGTGATCACGTATTGCGGTGGAGGGATTGCGGCGAGCAGCGCGGCGTTCGCGGCGGTAATGGCGGGGTTCGAGGAGGTAGCGGTGTACGACGCTTCGCTTTCGGAGTGGGCGGCGGACCCGTCGCTGCCGATGGAGACTGGCTGATGGCCGAGCCCCAGGCGGAGACGTCAGGCGCCATGCCGAAGAACGCGGTGGTGGTGCTGCTCGACACGCTGAACAGGCACATGTTGGGTTCCTACGGGGGCACGGAGTTCGCGACGCCGAACCTGGATCGGTTCGCCGCGCGCTCGGTGCGGTTCACGCGGCACTATGCGGGTTCGCTGCCGTGCATCCCGGCCCGGCATGACATCCTCTGCGGGGCCCTGGATTTCCTCTGGAAACCGTGGGGTTCCGTGGAGGTGTGGGAGGATGCGATCACGTACCACCTCCGGCTGGCGGGCGTGACGACGATGCTGCTGTCGGACCACCCGCACCTGTTCGAGCTTGGCGGTGAGAACTACCACACCGACTTCGATGGCTGGGAGTACGAGCGCGGCCACGAGTCAGACCCGTGGAAGACCCGGCCCGACCCTTCGTGGCTTGGGGCGCCCCTGATGGGACGCGCCTGGATGCCGTATGACAAGAACCGCGGCTGGTTCCGTGATGAGGAGGACTTCCCCGGGCCGCGGACGATGAAGGCGACGGCGAAGTGGCTCGATGACAACGCCGGGTACCACGACCGCTTCTTACTGTTCGTTGATGAGTTCGACCCGCACGAGCCGTTCGATACGCCGGAGCCGTACGCCTCGATGTACGACGACACGTGGCGAGGGCCGAACCTGATCTGGCCGCCGTACATCAACGGTGCGCTGGCGAACAACGTGCTGACGGAACGGGAAGGGCACCAGGTGCGCGCGAGCTATGGCTCGAAGCTGACGATGATCGACCACTGGTTCGGGCGCATCCTCGATGCACTCGACCGGCACGGCCTCTGGGAGGACACGGCGGTGATTGTCTGCACCGACCACGGGCACTACCTGGGGGAGAAGGACATCTGGGGCAAGCCGGGCGTGCCGGTGTACGAGCCTCTGGGGCACATCCCGCTGCTCGTGTCCTGGCCGGGGGTCGCGGCGGGCGAGTGCGACGCGCTGACCACGAGTGTCGACATCCACGCGACGTTGGCGCACATCTACGGCGTTGAATCGGAGCATCGGACGCATGGGAAGTCGCTTGCGCCGTTGCTGACCGGCGAGGCAGAGTCGATCCGCGATTGGGCGCTGCTTGGGGTGTGGGGGCGCGAGGTGAGCATCACCGATGGTCGGTTGAAGTACGCCCGGGCGCCCGATGCCGAGAACGCGCCGCTCTCGATGTGGTCCAACCGGTGGTCGACGATGCCGATCCCGTCGAGGCCGAAGCTGCGGTTGCCGCGGCCCGATGAACGGGCATGGCTGGACCGGATGCCGGGCACGAAGGTACCGGTCATTCGCCAGCCGTTCACGCCGGGCGACCTGCTGCCTTTCTGGGCGTACGGAGACTTCTCCGGGAACCACCTCTATGACATCGCCAACGACCCGGCGGAGGACGGGAACCTCACCGGGACACCGCTGGAGCGCGACGTGGCGGATCTGCTGCGCGGGGCGTTGCAGTCGGTGGAAGCGCCGGACGACCAGTTCGCGCGGCTGGGGCTGACCTGACTGTCGGAAGTTGCTGTCACTGCCCGGCGCGGTCAGGTCAGGGCCAGCGAAGGTAGCGCCAGGCATGTCAAGCCGGCAAGACGCGGGGCCGGTATAGCAGGGCGACCGCCCCCGACGAGAATTCACGGCGATCCACGAGCTCGAGCTGGATGCGCTCGCGGAGACCGGCGAGCAACGTCGGACCGTGCCCGGCAAGGACCGGCTGCACTAGGAACTCATACTCGTCGATCAGTCCCAGATCTGCCAGGGCCAGGGGGAGCGTCACGCCGCCCACCCACAGGCGCTCGCCTGGCTCCTGCTTGAGCCGCGGAACCGCTTGCCCCAAATCGCCCCTCACCAGCTCGGCATTCCAATCGACCCCGCTCAGCGTACTCGACACGACGTACTTCTTCGCCCGGTCGATGGCCTCGGCGAATGGAACCTCCCACTCATCCATCCAGTCGGGCCACGTGCCGGCGGCTGGCTTCCGCCACGCAGACTCCATCATCTCGTAGGTTACCCGGCCGAATAGCAGGGCATCGGCTCGTTCCATCTCAGCGGTCCAGTAGCGCA
>CAYPAZ010000180.1:0-5444 GCA_964408835.1 uncultured Anaerolineaceae bacterium | reverse complement strand
GAATCGAGCAGATCTGCCGTGTACGCTGGATCCTCGTCTGTGGCGAGGCCGAACTGACGGGCGATGATGGCCACTTCGGGGACGTGGGCTTCTGCGACTTCGCGTACTGCGAGGAGGAGCCGCGCCACGGCCGGGCTGGCCAGACGATGGATGACGCGGGTGCCCTGCCGTTCGGTCTCGACGAGGTTTGCGGTCTTCAGTACCTTGAGGTGCTGGGAGACGTTGGCGACGGGCATCTCTGTCGCCTCGGCAAGGGCTTCGACGTGCCTTGGCGCCTGCGCGAGGAGGTCGAGCAGTTCGAGGCGGCGGTCGCTGGAGACGGCCTGGGCGACGCGAGCGAACTGGGGATACAGGCGCGCTTTGAACTCCCGGTGTGCCACGGGCAGAGGATAGGAGGTTGGCACGGACTGTGTAAAGTAATCACTTGGAGAATTCCTCAACAACTCTATTGACATTGCGAGAAACCGAGAGCAGGATGCGCCGACAAACGGGGGCTAACCCCCGAGCGAAAGGAGTCAGTGCCATGGGCGAACAGACCACGATCGGAGTTGCGGCGGTGGAGCGCGATGAGCTCCGGCGGCGTATCTCGGACAAGTACCGGGACGTGGCGACCACGCCGGAGGTAGGTTTCCACTTCCATACCGGGCAACCGCTGGCCAGAATGCTCGGCTACCCAGACGCGGTGGTGGAGGGGCTGCCGGAGGGGAGCGTGGAATCGTTCGCGGGGACCGGCAACCCGTTCCTGTTCGGGGAGCTGCACCCGGGCGAGACCGCGGTGGACGTGGGCTGCGGGGCGGGTTTCGACACGCTGATCGCGGCCCAGCAGGTTGGACCGACGGGGAAGGTGATCGGCGTCGACATGACGGCGGAGATGCGGGAGAAGGCCAGGGCAGGCGCTGCGGCGCTGGGGGTCAAGAACGTCGAGATCCGCGACGGCTACGCGGAGGACCTGCCGGTCGAATCGGGAACGGTGGATGTTGTGATCAGCAACGGAGTGATCAACCTGTGCCCCGACAAGCCGGCTGTGATGCAGGAGATCTTCCGGGTGCTGAAGCCGGGTGGGCGGATCCAGATCGGCGACATCCTCGTGCACAAGCCGGTGCCACAGGATGCGAAGGATGACATTGACCTGTGGTCGAACTGCATCGCGGGGTCGCTGCTGGACAACGAGTGGCCGAGCTTGCTGAAGATCATCGGGTTCCGGGACATCGAGATCTCGAACGAAGTCGATGTGTACTCGGGGAGCAAGCATGAGTCGGACGCGCGGGAGTTCGACACCCGGGGGATCACGGTGTTCGCGAAAAAGCCGGCCGGGAGCTAGCTCGAGGATCGGCGGGGCCCGGCGGCTGCCCGCCTCCGGCCCCACGGCCAGGGGCGTGCTAGTCTGGCTCCATGGGCAGATCACTTCTCGAGGGCGCCTTTGCGCACCACGAGTGGGCGACGACCCGTCTCATCGAAGCGTGCGGCGGGTTGACTTCCGCCGACCTGGATACGGCGATCCCGGGCGCCTACGGCTCGCTGCTGGACACGCTTCGCCACCTCGTTTCATCCGACGCGTTTTACATGCGGGTCACCAGTGGGGAGATGAGCCCGACCGTCAACCTTGCGGGCGCAACACTCTCTGAACTCCGCGCGGCGATGGCGGAGAACGCCGAGGGCTGGTCGGGCGTACTCGCGAGCAGCCCCGACGGCGAGGCGATCCTGAGGGAGATCGACCCCGAGGACGGGTACCAGCGCGACGCACCGATGGGCCTGCGTTTGGTGGACGCCCTCTACCACGGGGTCGAGCACCGTGAACAGATCTCGACGGGGCTGAGAAGCCTTGGGATAGAACCGCCCAGGACATCGGTTGTGGACTTCGGGGTCGCGAGTGGTGTCATAGCCGAGATCTATCCCGAGCAGCGGTAACCGGAGCCTCGATCGCGTGGCGCTGCGGCAACGGAGTGAGCCTGCCTCCAACACGAATGAGCGGGCAGGGGTCAGGCCATGCGGCACTCCGGAGGCCCGCGGAGTCGTGAGGCGCGTGGTCGCGCGGGCTACGGTGCCGTGCTACACTCCCGCCGCTGTGTGTCATTCGCCGCTACCGGGTCCTTGGTTGAGGGCCGGAGCGGACGCTATGTAGAGAAGGGACTGAAACCCGAATGGACCTCGGTCTTAGCGAAGAACAGGAACTACTGAAGAACTCGGCCCGCGAATTCCTTGAGAAGGAGTGCCCGGAAGAGCACGTGCGGGCGATGGAAGAAGACGAGAAGGGGTACAGCCCCGAACTGTGGAAGAAGATGGCCGACCTGGGCTGGCAGGGGTTGATGATCCCGGAGGAGCACGGTGGGGCGGGCTTTTCGTTCCTCGACCTGTGCATCCTGGTGGAGGAGTTCGGCCGGGCGTTGGTGCCGGGGCCGTTCATCCCGAACGCGACGTGCACTGCTGAGCTCATCCTGGCGGGCACGGACGCGCAGAAGGCCGCGCACCTGCCGAAGATCGCCGACGGTTCGCACATCCACACGTACGCGATCACGGAGCCTTCGGGGCGGTGGGACCGCGAGGGCATCACGATGAAGGCCGCGCAGAGCGGCAACGACTTCGTACTGAATGGGACGAAGCTGTTCGTGCCGGACGCGCATGTGGCTGATCACCTGCACGTGGTGGCGTGGAAGCCGGACGGGCGTCTGAGCACGTTCATCGTGCAGCGGGACCAGCCGGGCATCGAGATCACGGTGCTGAAGACTATCGCCAGCGACAAGCAGGCGGAGGTGGTCTTCAAGGACGTGAAGGTGAGCCCGGACGACGTTGTGGACATGGACGAGAAGACGGCGAGCCGGCTTCGGAACATGGCGACGGCGCTGGAGTGCGCATACCTGGTGGGGCTGGCGCAGCGCGACTTCGAGATTTCGGTGAACTACGCGAAGGAGCGGGTGCAGTTCGGGCGGCCGATCGGCTCGTTCCAGGCGATCCAGCACAAGGCCGCCGACATGGTGACCGACGTCGATGGCATGCGCTTCATCATGTACAAGGCGGCGTGGGCGACGAGCGAAGACGAGGATTCCCAGGACATGGACATCGCGATGGCGAAAGCCTGGTGCAGCGATGCGAGCCGCCGGGTGGTGGCACACGGCCAGCAGATCCACGGTGGCATCGGGTTCACGAAGGACTACATCATCCAGCTCTTCTTCCGCCGTCAGAAGCGGGCGGAGCTGTTCTGGGGCGATGGCGACTACCACCGGGAGCGAGTCGCCGAGATGCTCGAGATCTAAGGATCGAAGGGTCAGGTTCTGGGCGCAATGCCCACGGAGGGGACGGCGCGGGCCGTCCCTTCTGAATTCCAGGAGGCAGACCATGAGGATTGTCGTGTACGGGGCCGGGGCGGTCGGCGGCGTCATCGGAGGCCGGCTAGCGCAGCACGGGCATGACGTTGTGCTCATCGCGCGAGGGGCGCACCTCGAAGCGATCAGGGCGAACGGCTTGCGCATCGACAGCCCGGATGACTGCGTAACGGTGCCTGTGCCGGGTGTGGGGAGCCCAGCGGAGATTGCATGGCGGGCGGGGGATGCGGTGGTGCTGGCGATGAAGACGCAGGACACGGAGCCAGCGCTGGAGGCGCTGGTGGGATCGGCGCCGGCACGGACGCCCATCGTCTGCGCGCAGAACGGGGTGGAGAACGAGCGGCTGGCCTCGCGGCGGTTCAGGAACGTGTATGGGACATCGGTGATGCTGCCCGCGACGCACATGGAGCCGGGCGTGGTGGAGGCGAACAGCTCGCCGGTGAGCGGAATCCTCGACACGGGGTGCTACCCCTCAGGGGTGGACTCGTTCTGTGGGGAGTTCACGGCAGCGTTGCGGGCATCGACATTCAGCAGCGAGCCGGACCCAGTGATTATGCGGAAGAAGCACCGGAAGCTGATCATGAACCTGACGAACGCGTTCCAGGCGGCGTTGGGGGACCGGGAGAGCGCGACGGACATGATCAAGGCGGCGCGGGCGGAGGCCGAGGCTTGCTTCGATGCGGCGGGAATCGACTACGCGAGCGAGTCTGAGGACCGGGAGCGACGAGGGACGATCATGCAGCTGCGGCCGATCCAGGGGCGGCGGCGGGGTGGAGGTTCGACATGGCAGAGCCTCGCGCGGGGGACCGGCCGGTTGGAGGCGGACTGGCTGAACGGGGAGATCGTCTTGCTCGGGAAGCTGCACGGAGTACCGACTCCGGTGAACGCGACGATCCAGCGAGTGGCGAACCGGCTGGCACGCGAAGGGAAGCCGCCGGGGAGCATCACAGTAGCGGAGCTCCAGGGGGAGCTCGCAGCCGAGCGGGAGTAAGGACTCGCTTTACGGAGTCCTGACGATTGAGTGCGGCTGATGGCGTACGCTCGCTCGCGAGGACGTTCCGGGAGCGAGGCGCATGACAGGCAGACGATGGGCGTGGCGGAGGGCGGCGGGGCTGGTGGCGCTAGGGTTCGGGCTGTTCGTGCTCAGCCTCGCGGGCGCGTCGCAGCCGGCGGATGCACCGAGTGCAGTGGCGGAGGCGCGGCATGCGCTGTTCATCTTCCCTGGCGGGCAGGCGCTGGAGGTCCACGTGCTCGTGGACACGAGCGTGGCGGACCCTGACGAGGTGATGGCGGGGATCGAGGCAGGCATGCCGGTGCCCGCGGTGGAGGAGGACGAGGTCGAGGCGGCGTTCGCGATTCTCTACAAGTGGGCTGCCGAGGACATCCCGGTGGAGATGCGGCACTGGCCGGGAGCGGACCCGGTGGGGATCGACGGCGCCGCGGTAGCGGCATGGGCGGGTGGAGTATGGAACGCGGTGCCGTTCCATGCGTTCAGCTTCACATACGCGGGGCTGACGGCAGTGCAACCTCCGAATTGCACGGCAGGGGGTGGCGGGCCGCCGCCGGCGGATGGGGAGAATGGGGTGGGGTTCGGCGCGCTGCAGTCCGGGGTGCTGGGGGTGACGTGCGGGTATTACTCGCTGTTTCACCAGGTGGACGGGTATTCGCGGATCTTCGAGTTCGACATCCTGCTGAACAGCTCGGGGATCCCGTGGTCCGGGGCGGGGATTACGCCGCCGGGGATGTACGACGTGTACAGCACGATGCTGCACGAGTTTGGGCACGCGCTGGGGCTTGGGCATTCAGCGGTGCCCAACGTGGTGATGTCGGCGACGCTGGGGACGGGCCAGCAACGGCGGGTGCCGCAGCCGGACGACATCAACGGGGTGTGGGAGCTGTACGGGACGGGGGTGCCCGCGACGGAGACTCCATCTCCCACGAGTACCGCGACGGCGAGCCCAAGCCCGAGTCCGATGCCCACTGCGACTCCCACGGCCACGCCGACCCCGACGCCAATCCCGTTCCGGATGCTGCTGCCGGGGATGACGCGGGACTGACTACGACAAGTTGGCGAAAGTGAAATGCGACAACACATGTCGCGGCTTTAGGAGTACAGTTCCGTCA
>CAYPAZ010000179.1:0-5447 GCA_964408835.1 uncultured Anaerolineaceae bacterium | reverse complement strand
TCGGTCGCCGTCATGTCTGGCGGCAGGCAGTCGTGCTCAGGCATGTACCCCACAAGCGCACGGATCTCCGGCCCCTGCGTCGCCATGTCCATCCCCATCACCGTCGCCGAACCCGAAGTTGGTTCCAGCAGCCCCAGCAGGATCTTGATGAGCGTGCTCTTCCCTGCCCCGTTCGCCCCAACCAGACCGGTGATCCCTTCCTCTACCTGAACATCCAGGGCGTCGAGCGCCATCACGCCGGGGTAACGCTTCGTCAGACTGTTGGTGGTGATCAGGTTCATCGCTTGAGAGTCATGCTACTGGAAGCAGCTCCTTACGCACTCAGAGGCTGGCGTATCGGCTCATCTGCTCAAGCGCCAGCTCGGCCAGCAACTCCAGCGCCCCCTTTCCCAGCACAGGCAGCGGCCCGGCCGCCACCTCCGAGAGCGGCACCAGCACGAAGGCTCGCTCCGTCACCCGCGGATGCGGGAGTGTCAGCTCCGGTGAGTCCACCTCGCTGTCGCCATGGAACAGGATGTCCAGGTCGGCGGGCCGTGGACCCCAGCGCCGCGATGGACGGCGCCCGAGCGCCCGCTCGATTGCCTTGAGCTCGCGGAGGAGTTCCCGCGGGCCGAGGTCGGTCTCCCCGGCCACAACCGCATTCAGGTACGAAGGTTGGTCGGCCGGCACTGGTGCCGTCTCCCAGACCGCCGAACGGGCTTTCACACGCACACCCTGCTCCTCGAGATACCGCACCGCCGCCCGCAGGTTCCCCAGCCGGTCACCCAGGTTGGACCCCAGCGCGATGTACACCTCCGTCATGGCTTCGACCAGCGCTCACGGACCACCGCGTCCGTCATTCGCGCCACCCGCACCATCGCCTCGACGTCGTGTACTCGAACGATGTCGGCGCCGCCGGCGATCGCCAGCGCCACCGTCGCGGCGGTGCCCTCCATCCTCTCCTCCACCGGCAGGTCTAGCACCAGCCCGATAGTCGACTTCCGCGATGTCCCCACCAGCAGCGGCAGCCTCGCCTCCCACAACTCCGGCAACCGCCGCAACATCTCCAGGTTCTGCTCCGGCTGCCACCCGAACCCGAACCCCGGGTCCCCGATCAGGCGCGACTTCGGGACGCCCGCCTCCCTGGCGATGCGTACCGACTCCAGCCACCCCGTGAGGATGTCGCGAGCCACTCCCGTGTACTCCCGCCCTCGCTGGTTGTGCATCACGACCGCCGGGACTCCGCCGGTCGCCACCACACCCGCCATCGCGGCGTCGTGCCGGAATCCCCAGATGTCGTTCACCAGGTTCGCTCCTTCGCTCAGGGCCGCTTCAGCGACGCTGGCATGGCAGGTGTCCACAGAGATCGGCAGTTCGGTAGCAGCCCGCACCGCGGTGAGTGAAGGCATCAACCGCTCCAACTCCGTCCGCACGTCGACGGGCTCGGCCTCGGGCCGCGAAGACTCCGCGCCGATGTCCAGCAGGTCCGCGCCCTCCGACTCCAACTGCACCGCCAGCTCCCGCGCACGCCCCGGGTCCCCGGCCGTCCCGTCTCCACTGAACGAGTCCGGCGTCACGTTCACGATGCCCATCACAAACGTCCGCGAGCCCCACTGGAACTCCCGTGCCCCGATCCTCAGCGAGTCCGCCGCGTAGCTACGCCTCAGCGGCCACAAGCTCGAACTCCTGCTCGCGGTACTCGCCGTCCTCGATGTAGAACACCCGCACCACGGGCTCCTCCCTGTCCTCCACCCCAACCACGAAGTGGACATAGGGCGGCCCGAAGAACGTCCCCATCATCCGGATGTCCGTCGGGCTCGGCCGCGCCTCGCTTCCCGTATGCGAGTGGTAGAACCCCGCCATCTCCGCCCCTGACTCGTCGATAGCCTCCTCGATCCGGCGCTGTTCCATCCCATCGATGCTGAACCGGTAGGGGCTCTGCTCCTTGTTCCTCGCGCGGTGGACAGCGGTCACCATCCCGTCTGCCGCCGCCACGATCCCGCAGCACTCGTTCGGCGCCTCCTCCAGGGCATGCGCGACCATCGCGTCGAGATGCTCCTTGCGGAGCCTGATAGCAGCGGCCAAGCGATCCTCCCGGGGACACGACATCGTCCGCCTATTCTCGCAGCCGTCCCCCCGGGAACGGAAACGCCCCGGTGACCATACCGGGGCGTCCAGTGCTTGCGGTCGCTGCTCCAGCTAGTTGCAGACTTCCTGCGGTCCTTGCGGGATGGTGGCGTTCGGCACTGCCTGGTTCATGATGATGAACACCGGGTCCACACGGGACACGAACGCGATCCCGCCCGCCTCGGGGAGGTTCACCCAGGCCGGCACACCGGTGAAGAAGTGCTGCCAGCGCGCCGGCGCCGAGGTGGTCGGCGCAACGAACTTGTACATCGCCGACACCGAGCTCTGAGGCAAGCATGAGATGAACTGCTCGGGCGAAAGCGGGTTGTTAAACGGCCCCGCGATCAAGTTCTGGCCCTGCACCAGGTTCTCTGTCCTGGCCTGGACTGCCAACACGCCCAGCGTCGCGCCCATCACCCCCGCGAGGATCATAATCGTGCCGGAAACGGCGAGTAGCTGTCGGGAGAACCCGGTCATTCTTCCTCCTACGGATGGGCGGCCAACCTACTGTCAGTACCCTAACAAAGCCACCGTCCTATGCGCATCCGGTAAACGCCCGTCGCCCCCGGAAGTTGCCCAGCGCGCCGTAAAACGTGCGTAAAACCTCCAGCGCAGCATCTCCCGGAGCCCGTACCGCACCCGGGTGCTAGAGTCGCCACTGCCCTGGCTGCGAGCCGTCCCCGGCCGTCCAGGAATCCCCGCTCGCTCGCCGAGGCCGAGCCGGAGGAGTATGCCGGGATCCTCCCCTATCACCAAACGATCGGTGGGTGAGCCCTAGATCTGTGAATAGCCGCTCCCTTTGCGCTCGACCCCGGTGCCCTTGCCGCTCGAAATCCAGCCGAACTCCTGGAGGATCTCCTGACTGTACGTCACCCGGCCGGTCACCTTGTCGAGCGGCTCCGTCGCCAGCAGGAGCGCTGCCTTCGCCATCAACTCAGGAGGCTCGCCCCGTGGGTCATCCATCCCTTCCACGAGATGGTGGAACACGGTCCCTGGCGTCGGCACCACTTGCGAGGGCGAAACACACGTCACACTGATCCCGTCTTCGTAGACCTCGCTGGCGAGCCCCTGTGTGAACCGCTCCAGCGCAGCCTTCTCGGCGCCGTAGAGCGTGCCCCCGCGCCCGATGGGGCCCTTATATGGTCCCCGGCCCGGCCCAATGGCGGCGCCGCTGGAGATGTTTACGATCGAGCCGGACTTCCGCGGCACCATGTCCGCCAGCACAAGCTGGCTCAGGTAGAACGGCGCGTGGAAGTTCACCCCGAACGACCGGTGCCAACGGTTCACCGGGTAGTCCTTGATCGGGATGAAGTAGGTCAGCGCCGCGTTGTTCACCAGCACGTCGACTGGCCCGTACGTCTTCTTCGTGTCCTCCACCAGCTTCACGCACTGCTCGTACTCCGAGATGTCTGCCGTGATCGCCGTTGCTTCACCGCCGGCCTCCCGGATCCCGTTCACCGTCGTCTCCAGCGAGCCCTCAAGCGGGTGCTCGCCCTCCCGCAGCGTCCGCGCCGCGCATACAACCTTGCCGCCCTCGGCGGCGAATACCTCAGCTATAGCCTTGCCGATACCCCGGCTCGCGCCGGTGACCACCACGACCTTGCCGTCCAGCTTTCCCATGCTTGTCCCTCCAGTGTGAGTTGAGCGCTGGCAAGTCTAAACCGGCGTGGCCCTCCCTGTCAGACCCATGGCATGTCGTCGAACTCTTCCCCGCCGCTGAGGTGGATCGCAGCCGCCCAGGCCGAAAGCACAGCCACCACCACCAGGGCCGGCGCTGCCGGCTTCACCAGCAGCGGCCCCCCAATCGCCCGCCAAGCTCCCACCGCCGCCGCCGCGGCTCCGATAGCGAACACCAGCCCGCGCCAGATTAGCCCGAACTCCGGTTGGGCTCTCGGCCGTAGGCCGGCGTCCGCGTCGTCGAGCATCCGCTACTGGTTCCGGAGGTCTGGCGGTAACAGGTTCGGAATCCCATCGTCGATCGGGAACGTATCGGGGCAGTTGTTGCACTCAAGCGCCCCCTCCAGAACCTCGTCGCCGTTCTCCTGCTTCACCACCAGCTTCAGGTCGCCCTTGCAGACCGGGCAACACAGGATGTCCATCAAGTCCTTGCGCATCGCTGGATTGTCCGACGCTGCCCGCCGATTGTCGATTGCTGCCGCCACGGCCCTCGCGCTGTAACCTCATAGCTCCATGGTTGACTTCAGCTTACCCCGGCATGTGGTCTCGCAACGGCGCGATGGCCGCCAGGAAGTCCTGCTCCATCGCTCCATGGCAGTCATCTCCCCCGACAAGATCGAGATCAAACACGCTCGCAGCACCATCGTGCTCCCGCTGGTCGGGCTCCTGCTTTGCGCCGGCGCCATCTACTGGATGGTTGAAATCGGTGGCCTCCCCTTCTGGGCCATGGTCGCGATGCTCCTCTTCTGCATGATGGTGGTTCCTCTCTCCGTGATGTCCCTCATCGGCTCCATCGTTGGCGCAGAGGTCGTCATCGACCGCCAGAAGCAGTCCGCGACCTGGCAGCAGGGGTACCTCGGCATGGGCATCGGTACCCGGGAGCTCGTCCCCTTCTGGAAGATCGACCGCATCGAAGTCACCGTCGAAGGCGACCAGCCCGACCGCTGGCGCGATCAGCCCGATAGCCTCCGCCAGTTCGCCCTGGTCCTGGTGAAGGAGAGCGGCAAACGACTCACTATGGCCCACGTTCCTGTCGCCGCCCCCGACCAGACCGACGGCATGGACCGCGTCCTCGCCGTCGGCCAGGCAATCGGCGCGCTTACCGGCGTTCCCATCTCGCTTCCCGAAGGCTGGGAACTCATCGAAGTCGACGACGCCACCCTCGAACCCGTAAAAGCCCCAAAGCGGAGCCGGAAAGGCAACCATGGACGAAGCCGTTGAAGCCCTGAGGAACGCCAGAACCATCGCGGTCGTCGGGCTCGACAACCGAGAGTTCCGCACCGCCTACCGCATCGCCGCGTACCTTCAGCGCGCCGGCTACCGCATCATCCCCGTCTGGCATCAGCTCGAAGCCGCCGAAGTCCTCGGCGAGCGAGCCTACGCGCGCGTTCAGGACATCCCCGAACCCGTCGACCTCGTCAATGTCTTCGTCCGCTCCGACGAGACTGACGGCGTCATCGATGACGCCCTCGCCGCGGGCGTTCCCGCTATCTGGCTCCAGGTCGGTATCACCAACACCGAAGCTCTCGAGCGGGCACAGGCTGCCGGCGTCGTCACCACCCAGGACCGCTGCACCATGGTCGAGCACCGCCGTCACGTCGCCTGACGCCTGCCCCTCGGCCGTCGTGTAAACTTGCCTCATGAGCGACCAACCCGACGAAACC
>CAYPAZ010000178.1:0-5470 GCA_964408835.1 uncultured Anaerolineaceae bacterium | reverse complement strand
CCGGCCCCGACGTGAGCACGCTCCCGGCCGCCCGGCCCATCCTGATCGCCCACCGCGCCGCCAACGACCTCCCCCTCCTCGAGCCAGCCTTCCGCGCCGGCGCCGACCTCGTCGAAGCCGATGTCTGGCTCTATCGCGCCAACCTCGAAGTTCGCCACGAGAAGACCATGGGCCCCATCCCACTCCGCTGGGACCGCTGGAAGCTTGAGTGGCGCGGTCCACCGCGCCTCACCCTCGAACAGCTTCTCGGCGAGCCCGGTCAGCTTCCCCTCCTCCTGGATTTGAAGGGCTGGAGCCAACAGGTCCCGTCACGTGTCAACCAGGCGCTCGCGGCGCATCCTGGCGTCGAAATCCTCTTCACGGCCCGCCACTGGCTCCACCTCGAAGTGCTGGCCGCCGACACCGGCGTGGCCGTCATCCCCTCGGTAGGCAGCGCTCGCGATATCGCTCGCCTTGCGAGCCTCGGACCCGGTAAGCCATGGGCCGCAGTGGCTGCCCACATGAAACTCCTCACCCCCGAGACGATCGAGACACTGCGGACCGTCGCCCCCCTCATCACCACCTGGCCCGTGAACTCCTCCCAGGCTCTCGACCGTGTCCTCGACCTCGGCGTCGATGGCATCACCTCCGACAACCTCGAGGTCATCGAGCTCGCCGCGTCTCGCCGCTTCCACTCCTGATCGCCATCTCCCGGACCCCCATGCGTCCCTACTACGGCACCGTCGAGCAAGCGCCTGACGGGTTGACGGCCGCGACCTCCCTCTTCAGAATCTGCCAACCAAACGTTTGACAGGTGTCTATGCGCGTCGGGATCAACTTCGTCACCAACACTGAAACGGCCGACATCGCAACCCTCGCCCGCAAAGCCGAGGAGGTTGGCTTCGATTCCATCTGGGTTGGCGAACACCCACTCTTCCCGCTCGACTCCTCCACGCGCTACCCGCTCCGCGATGACGGCCAGTTCCCCGACTACTACACAACCCTCCCTGACCCACTGATCGGTCTCGCCATGGCCGCCAGCGTCACCTCCACCATCAAGCTCTGCACCAGCATCTGCCTGGTCAACGAGCACAACTTCTTCGCCCTCACCAAGGCTGTCGCAACGCTCGACCTCTGGTCCCGCGGCCGCGTCATCTTCGGTATCGGCGCCGGCTACGTTCCCGAAGAGTCTCACATCTCCTCAGGCATCGACTGGAACAGCCGCTACAGCCGCATGCGCGAATCCATCGAAGCCATGCGCCTGCTCTGGAACCAGGGCGACGCCGAGTACCACGGCAAGCAGATCGACTTCCCGCTCGTCCGCGTCAAACCCCAGCCTGTCCAGCGGCCCATCCCCGTCCTCATCGGCGGGACCGGCGACATCAGCAAGCGAGCCGTGGCCCGCTGGGCGGATGGCTGGTGTCCCGCCGCACTCGTCTCCCCCGCCGAACTGGCCGTCGAAATTGCCGCCATCCACGCCGAGGCCCGGGCGCATGGGCGCGACCCCGCCGCCCTCGACATCTCCATCCTGCTCGGAGTCACCGACCGCACCGATATCCGCCCCCTCCTCCAGCAGTACGAGGAAGCAGGCGTCACCCGTGTCATCCTCCTCTACGGCAGCGATGAAGCCCCCAACACGTTCCGGAGCTACATACTCCCCACGCCCTCCACCTACTCCGCTATGCTCGAAGACCTCGCCGAGCGGTCGGTTGCCCGGCTCTAGGAGACTAGCCGCCCATGCCCCCTGACTGGGTCCGTAGCAAGAGTCCCCGCGGCATCATCGATTGCTACGTCAACGGTAACCCGCCCGACCTCGGCATGGAGTGGGGCGCCGCGGACTACCTCTTCGGGCGCTCCCGCTCCGGAGCCCACTCCGCCGATGGGCTCGTCGAACACATGGATGCACACGGTATCGCTCGCGCCCTTCTGACCCCTCCCCCCGAAGGTGCCGGTGCCACCGAGGAGCAGGGCTACCGCTGGACACTCGACGCCGTCCAGCGTCACCCCGACCGCTTCCGCCTCTCCGTCCGCTTCGACCCGCGCGCCGGATTCGGCGCGGTACGAGAGCTCGAACGCCAGGTCCGCGAAGACGGCGCCGGCGCCGTCCGCATCGTCCCGTTCCGCCACGAAGCTCCGCTCACCGACCCCATCTACGCCCCCCTCTTCGCGAAGTGCATCGAGCTTGGGCTACCGGTCACCTCCACAGTCGGCATCCCGGGGCCGCTCGTCCGCGGCAAGTTCCAGGACGTCCTGTATCTCGATGACCTCTGCGCCGCCTGGCCCGACCTGGTCCTTGTCACCACCCACGGTGGCGAACCGTGGACCCGCCTCCTCGCCCTGCTCCTCGCGAAGTGGCCCAACCTCTACCACATGATCTCTGCCTTCGCGCCGCGCTACTACCCCGCCGACACCATCGACTTCCTCAACACCGAAGCCGGGCGCTCGAAAGTCATGTTCGCCACCGACTATCCCATGATCTCCTTCGAGCGCGCGCTCGCCGAGCTCCCCTCGGTCCCCCTCGCCGAAGCCTCCTGGGAGCCGTTCCTCTTCGGCAACGCCGCTCGCGTCTTCTGGCACGAGTAACCCGGTTCCTCTCGGCCCGGTATCCTCCGAACCGCAACCCCACACCCGGAGCACGCCCGTGGATCTCGGACTCAGCGGAAAAGTCGCACTCGTCACCGGTGGCAGCGAAGGCATTGGCAAGGCCACCGCCATCGAACTCGCCCGCGAAGGCGCATCCATCGCCATCTGTGCCCGCCGCCCCGATGTCCTCGCGACCGCCGCCGGCGAGATAGGCGCCGCCGGCGCCCAGGTCGAAGCCCTTCAGGCCGATGTCACAGTGGCCGAAGAATGCCAGCGCGTCGTCGCAGCGACCGTCCAGCGGTTCGGCCGGCTCGATATCCTCGTGAACAACGCCGGTACATCCGCCGCTGCGCCCTTCGAGTCCGTCACCGACGACACCTGGGGCTACGACCTCGACCTCAAGCTCATGGCCGCCGTCCGCTGCAGCCGTGCCGCCATCCCCCACATGCGTACCGCCGGTGGGGGCCGAATCGTCAACCTCACCGCGGTAGGCGGGAAGCACCCCGGCGCGTCCTCCCTCCCGACGTCAGTCTCGCGCGCCGCCGGTATCGCCCTCACCAAGGCCATGTCCAAAGACCTCGCCGCTGACAACATCCTCGTGAACGCCATCTGCATCGGCCTCGTCAAGAGCGGCCAGATCGAACGCGCCGCCCGTGCTCGTTTCGCCGACCGCTCCCTCGATGAGGCCTACTCCGCCATGGGCGCCAACGTTCCCCTGCGGCGCGTCGGCGAAGCGGAGGAGGTCGCTGCACTGATCACCTTCCTGGTCTCCGCCCGCGGCAGCTTCATCACCGGCGCCGCGATCAATGCCGATGGGGGCATGTCCGCCGTCGTCTGATAACCCCGGGCCCCTGCGGACTGTTCAACGCCCGCCTGCCCGCACGCCCAGGCTCTCCCGCCCCCCGGCCTGGCTCTGCCTGCTCGAGGGACCGCCTGCCCGGAGTTCTCTACAGATTCTCCAAGGAATCTGAAGCCGGTAATCAAGCTTCCCCTGCTCCTCCAACCTACCTTTGCATCAACCGCTGGACGCGGGCCAACAAACCGGCCCAGCGAAGACACCTCCCGGCCCAACGGCCCGAGACGCCGGGAAAACGGAGCTAACAAGTGTCCTGCCCACGCTGTCAATCAGACGCGGTGTTCGGTCCCAGCAACCTCGGGAGTGGACGCCTCCGTCGCACGAAGATCGTGAACTGCCCGAGCTGCAAAGGGACCTTCGATTCCCTCGCCCACGCCAGCGCCGCCACCGATGCCATCCGCGCCAGGGCCCACTACATCGGCATGGGCTTCTAGGCCCACCACCACACACACACAAACAAGGAGCAATCCAGTGACCTGCCCAACCTGCCGCACAAGCCACCTCCAGGGCCCCTTCCGGATCACCGCCCCGGGTCAGCATGGCTCGACAGCCGTCGTCCGCTGCCCCAACTGCTGGTCCGTCTTCGATGTGGCCCGCCTCATCAGCGCCGCAAGGCCCGGCTGGTAACCGCGCCACCACCACCCAGGGAGCACAACCAATGGACTACCAACTGCAAGCAAGGACCCCTGCCGGCGAACATCTCGTCTCGCTGGCCGAGTCGTTGGCCGAAACCTTCGCCCCACGCGCAGCCGAACACGACCGCCAGGGCACCTTCCCCCACGACAACATCGCCGACCTCAAGGCCGCGAACTACTTCTACGCCCCCGCCCCCCGTGAACTCGGTGGCCTCGGCGTCGAGTCGGTCCACGACCTCTACCTCGCCTCAAGCCGCCTCGCCCGCGGCGATGCCTCCACGGCCATCGCGGTCAACATGCACCTCATGATGGTCATCGCCCTCGTCCGCCAGTACCGCACCTTCCAAAACACCGGACGGCACGAACGCGCCCGGGCCGTCGAGACGGTGCTGCGAAGGTTCATCGAGCGCCAGGAGATCATCGCCGCCGCCGTCTCCGAACCGGACCAGAACCTGCTCCGGCCCAACACCATCGGCACCCGCCATGGCGATGGCTGGCTTGTCACCGGCCGCAAGATCTTCGGAAGCCTCAGCCCGGCCGCGACCCAACTCATCACCTCCCTCACCATCACCGACGACGAGGGTATCGAGCGCTTCGCCTACGCCTACATCCCCGCGGATGCCCCCGGCGTTACAATGAACGACGACTGGGACGCCCTTGGGATGCGCGGCTCCGGCAGCCAGTCCATCACGCTCGATAACGTCTACGTCCCGGCCAACCAGGTGACCTCCGGGTTCCGCACGGGCAGCGTCTCAGGCATGCTCGAGCGCAACCTGACCAACGGCATCGCCCACGCCTCTGCCTCCCTCGGTATCGCCGAAACTGCTGTCGGCATCGCCGTGAAGGCCGCCGCCAGCCGCCGCGAAAAGCGCAACGAACCGGTACGGCCCACCATCCAGCTCCTCGCTGCCGATAACGCCATCGACCTTGCCGCGATGCGCGCCGTCTTCGGCCGCGCCGCCGGCTTCATCGATGACTACTTCGAGGCTTACCCCGCCTCGTTCGCCCCCGCCGAGGCGACCGTGGCACTGGCCGCCGAGGTTCAGGCCGCCAAAGCGTTCCTCAACGAGGCCGGCGTCCGCGTCGTCGATCGCGCCATGACCATCACCGGCGGCGCCGCGTACATGAACGGCCACCCGATTTCCCGCCTCTACCGGGATGTCCGCGCCGGCGCGTTCATGAACCCTATGTCCGCCAACATCGCTTACGAATTCGTTGGGACGGTGGCTCTTGGAATCATCCCCGAAAGCCTCTAACCCCCAACCCCACCACCCGCCCACCCCACCCGAAGGCCCGTGTTAACCCACGGGCCTTCCCACTATTCGGCCTCCCGGCCCACTGTGGCCGGGAGATACGCCACCGCCTCACGCGCCGCAGTCCAAAATCCCCAATCCCGAAATCCAAACTCCCCGGAGTC
>CAYPAZ010000177.1:0-5480 GCA_964408835.1 uncultured Anaerolineaceae bacterium | reverse complement strand
CGCCCGACATCACGCAGCCGTACTGGTCTATCCCGTGGCGGAACCAGGACCGGATGAAGCCGCTGTTCGACGGGACGATCGCGGGGATCCGGATCGGAAACGGCGTATCGGGGCCAGCCGCCCTCTGCGATGGCGAGCTAACCTACGCAGGTCCGGAGGCCGTTGAGGGTTCTTCGATGAACGTCCTCCCGTCCCAGACCCCGCGAGGGACATCCGTTCTGGACGGGCGAGCCGTCCTCTGCGACGGGGAACCGTTCGGCGCGGAGGTCACGTTGAACGTCGCAACGGATATCGAGCTACGGCGCTTCGGAGGCACGATCAGCATCTCGCGGTGGTACGGCGCACCGTTCGCATCCGTGGCGATCGCCGAGGATCGGTGGTTGGAGATGCAGGTCGGCGGCCAGCTGGTAGCGGTGGCCGTCCCGATCTTGCCCGACCTGGGCCTCGGATCATCAGCGGTCGTCGCGCACGATGGGGAGATCCTGACGCTCATCACTGGCAGCGGAATCGAACTGGATGACCTACTGCTGGTGGCGGACGGGGTGTTGGGGAAGTGAACGCCCCGATGACCACCGGTTGTCCGCAAGCGGGAGAGTAGAACGGCCGCCCTTCCTTCCGAAGGGCGGCCGTTGTGTGCGAGTCGTCCGGGCGCCGGGGCTAGACGTCGAAGTAGAGGAAGAACTCGTGGGGGTGGGGGCGGAGGCGCATGGCGTCGTGGTCGTTTTCGTACTTCCAGGCGAGCCATGTTTCGAGGACATCTTCGGTGAAGACTCCGCCTTTGAGGAGCCAATCGTGGTCGGCTTCGAGGGCTTTGAGGGAGCCTTCGAGCGATGTGGCGACGGTGGGGACGGCTTCGAGTTCGGCCGGGGTCATCTCGAAGAGGTTCATCTTATCGATGGGTGGGCCGGGATCGATCTTGTTGAGAATGCCATCCATGCCGGCCATGAGGATGGCGGAGAAGGTGAGGTAGGGGTTGCCGGAGGGGTCCGGCGGGCGGAATTCGACGCGCTTCTGGCGGGGGTCAGGGCTGACGAGAGGGATGCGGCAGGCGGCGGACCGGTTGCGCGCGCTATAGACGAGGTTGACGGGCGCTTCGTAGCCAGGCACGAGGCGCTTGTAGGAGTTCGTGGTGGGGGCGGCGAGGGCCATGAGTGCCTGGCCGTGCTTGATGAGGCCACCGATGTAGTACTTGCACATCTCGCTGATGCCGGCGTAGCCATCGCCGGCGAAGAGGTTGGCGCCATCGCGCCAGATAGAGAGGTGGGTATGCATGCCTGAGCCGTTGTCAGCGAAGATGGGCTTGGGCATGAAGGTGGCAACCTTGCCGTTGCGCTTGGCAACATTCTTCACGATGTACTTGTAGAGCATGGCCTTATCACCCATCTTCGTCAGGGTATCAAAGCGCATATCGATTTCGCCCTGGCCGGCGGAGGCGACTTCGTGGTGGTGGAGTTCGACCTGGATGCCGGCGGCTTCCATGAGTTCGACCATTTCGTTGCGGATGTCGGTGAGGGTGTCGTGGGGGCTGACGGGGAAGTAGCCCTCTTTGTGGCGCGGACGGTAGCCCTGGTTGAGGTCGCCGCGGAGGGTGGCGTCCTCACCGGAGTTCCAGATACCTTCGTCGGAATCGATAGCGTAGAAGGCCTGGTGCTGCTCGGACTTGAACCGGACCTCATCGAAGATGAAGAACTCGAGTTCCGGGCCGATGTAGACCGTGTCGCCGACGCCGGAGTCTCTGACGTACTGCTCGGCCTTCTGGGCGATGTAGCGAGCGTCGCGGCTGTAGGGCTGACGGCTGACCGGGTCTTCAACGTTCGCAATGACCGAGAGCGTGGGGGAGGCGATGAAGGGGTCGATGATGGCTGTGGTGGGGTCAGGGACGAGGAGCATGTCGGACTCTTCGATCTTCTGGAACCCGCGGATGGAGGAGCCATCGAAGCCATAGCCACGGCGCCACGGGGAGCTGTCGTAGTTGTCCCAGTCGTTGAGTTCGTGGATGGGGCGGGTGATGTGCTGCCAGAGGCCGAAGAGGTCGACGAACTTCACATCGACGAAGCGGATCCCGTTTTCTTCGCAGAACGTCTTGATTTCGTCAGGGGTCACAGGGGCATCTCCTACCGGGGGTTTGCGTATTGTGAAGGGGTTCACGTTCCGGGCTACCCCGGGCTGCGCGGGACACGAGGGGAGTCGTGCTTACGGGCCGCGCCAAGGGCGCACGGGGCGGTCACCCGTGGGTTCGCGGTAAGGCTAAGGGTGGGGGATTTCGGCGGGGTTGCGCGAATGTTACGAACAGATTTCGAGGTCCTCGGAGAGGCCAGGGCGAGGCCCGGGGGGGCTGGTAGAGTGGCGGTGTGGAGAGGCTGGAGATACGGGGCGTGAGCCCGGCGCTGCTGAAGGGATACCTGGTCGCGGAGGCCGGGGGCCGCCAAACCGGCAGCGACGTAATCGAGGGGCCGGGGTGGGCGGCACGGTTCGTGGACGGGGGAGTGGTGCCAGTGGGCTTGGTCCGCGTTGCGGTGTTGTTTGTGGAGTTCGAGGGTGAGCGTGAGCTGGAAGCGGCGCAGTTCCTGCGGCGAAAGGCGATGCGCGGAGGAGGGTGAGTCACGCCGGGAGGAGTTGCGCTGCCGGATGGGAGGTCGCAGGATGCGGCGCGGAGGCGATGCGCATGGAACCGGGCTTGTTCAGGGGATTCGAGCTCCGGCTGGAGGAGCCGGGGATTGCCGTGGTGACGTTCAACCAGCCGGAGCGACTGAACGGCATGAGCGCTCCGATGAAGCGGGACCTGGTGGAAGTGCTCCGCCAGGCCCAGATGGACGACACGGTCCGGGTGGTGGTGATCACCGGGTCGGGACGGGCGTTTTCGGCCGGCGACGACATCACGGGGCGGCCGCTGGACTTCGGCGAAGCGCAAGCGCTGTTGCCACAGATCCACGGGGGGCATCACAACGCGATCGGGACGTACGAGGGGCTGCGGGTGATTTCGCAGTCACTCAACCAGGCGGTGCGGGAGCTGGACAAGCTATGCATCGCGGCGATCAACGGCGTGGCGATCCAGACCGGGCTTTCGCTGGCGCTGGCGTGCGACTTCCGGATCGCTTCGAGGGAAGCGAGGCTGGGGAGCGCGACTCTGCGGTTTGGGTTGTTGCCAGACGAGGGCGGTCAGTATCTGCTTGTGCAGTTGATGGGAGTTGCGAGGACGATGGACTTCCTGATGCGAAAGCGCATCGTGACTGCAGCGGAGGCGCTTGAGTTGGGGCTGTTACATGAAGTCGTGGAGCCGGATGAGTTGATGGAGCGAGCGCTGGCGTTCGCGCGGGAGATGGCCAACGGCCCGCAGGTGGCCATGCGACTGCTGAAGCGTTCTATCTACAACGCGGCCGAGATGAGCTTCGCCCACTCGCTGGACGAGATCGCGGCGAAGACTTCGATCACGGACCACCACCCGGATGCGCGGGAAGGCGTTGCGGCGTTCCGGGAAAGGCGCGAACCAAAGTTCAACGCATGGATCGAGGAGCGCAGCTGATGGACGTGGCGAAGTTCAACGCCGAGTGGCTGCAGGCGTGGACGGACAAGGACGTGGACCGGTTGCTCGGGTTCTATGCGGAGGATTGCGTGTACAAGGACCCGCAAACGGCCGCTGGGCTGAGGGGGCACGGGGAACTGCGCCCCTACCTCACGGGCCTCTTCGCGGCGACGCCGCCGATGGAGTACGTGCCCGACGAGGTGTGGTCGATTGAAGGGGGATTCTGCGGGCGTTGGATCTGCACGATCACGCCACGGGGCGGGGAGGAGTCGCGGCTGCGGGGGTTCGACCTCGTGTTGCTCGAGGATGGCAAGATCGCGCTGAACGAGGTGTATACCCACTCGCTCTGACAGGCGGTGGCCCTAGGTGGCGGCGGCGAAGAACTTGCGGATGTCGTCGAGGAGGAGTTCTGGGGCTTCAAGGGCGGCGAAGTGTCCGCCTCGAGGCATGTCGGTCCACTGTTGGATGTTGTAGCGAGGTTCAAGCCAATGGCGGGGGGCGGCCCACGGCTCCTTGGGGAAGCGGGCGATGGCCGTCGGGACCTCGACCCTGGGGTAGGCGAACGAGGACGGGTCCCGGAGAGCTTCGTAATAGATACGGGCGGCGCTGGCGATACTGTTGGGAGCCCAATAGAACATGATGTTCGTTATCAGTGTGTCCCTATCGAACGCGTTGAGGGGGTCGCCGTTGCAGTCGGCCCAGGCGCGGAACTTTTCGAGGATCCAGGCGGCGAGGCCGGCGGGCGAGTCGGACTGGGCGACGGTGAGGGAGTCAGGGCGGGACCGCTGGATTTCACTGTAGCCCGTCTCTTCGCGACGCCATACATCCTGGGCGGCGGCGAATGCACGGTCGTCGTCGGTCATTTCGGCCGGTGGCCAGCCGATGGCGAAGTTGAGATGGATGGCGGCGACATGGTCAGAATGGGCGGAGGCCATCTTCGAACTGATAATCCCGCCCCAATCGCCTCCCTGGCAGCCGTAGCGTTCGTACCCGAGCTCGCGGGTCATCAGGGTGTCGAAGGCGGCGGCGATGCGTGTGACGCCCCAGCCTCTCTCTGTGGGCCGACCACTGAAGCCGAACCCGGGGAGTGAAGCGACGACGACATCGAATGCTGGTTGGCCGGAGGGCGGCTCGGTAAGGGGCTCGATGAGATGCTGAAATTCGACGATGGAGCCGGGCCAGCCATGGATGAGGAGCAGGGGGAAGCGGTTTTTGCGGGGGGAGCGGACGTGCCAGAAGTGGAGGTCGAGGCCGTCGACGTTCGCGACGAAGCCAGGGTGGCGGTTGAGGCGTACTTCCTGGGCACGCCAGTCGTAGCGGGTCTGCCAGTGGTCGCAGAGGTCCCGGACGGCATCGAGGTTGGCGCCGTAGTCCCACCCCGTTCCGGGGATGGGCTGAGGCCAGCGGGTGTGTTCGAGACGACGGCGGAGGTCGTCGAGGACGGAGTCGGCGACATGGATGTGGAAGGGCCTGGGAGCCATGGGCGGGATGATACGCCGGCGCGGGTTTCTCGGGTTGGGGGTGGGTGCTAGGATCTGGAATCCGGGTGCTGAGGTAGCTCAGTTGGTAGAGCACCGCACTGAAAATGCGGGTGTCGGCAGTTCAAGTCTGCCCCTCAGCACCAGAATTTCGAATCTGAAGGCGACGATAACGGGAGGGCTAGGCGGGGGTGATGGAATAGGCGGGGACAGGGCGGGCGAAGCCTCTAAGGGGTAGGTCGCCGATGTGGGTGGTGGTGACCCGGGGTCCGACGAGGGTGCGGACGCGTTCGTTGAGGAGGATCTGGCCACCGGAGGCTTGGCCGCAGAGCCGTGCGGCGAGGTTGGTGACGGTGCCGATGGCGGTGTATTCGTAGCGGCCTTCGAAGCCGATCTGGCCACAGGTGGCGAACCCCATGGCCACGCCGACGCCCAACTGGAGGTCGTGCCCACGAGCGCGCCACTCTTCGCTCAGCGAG
>CAYPAZ010000176.1:0-5482 GCA_964408835.1 uncultured Anaerolineaceae bacterium | reverse complement strand
GGCCAGCCGAGGGTGAGCCATCCACGCTCGGCCAACTTGCGGCGGAACTGCGCGGTGAACCGCGCGGCTTCGGGGCCGATATTGTCGCGGTCGTTGCGGAGGGACCAATCGGGGGGGAGCTCGGCGGCGAGGAAGTCGCGGAGTTCCTGGCGGAAGGCAGCGTGTTCGGGAGCGTCGTGGAAGTCCATGGTGTCACCGGGTGGAGTTGTGGGCGGGAGTATACGCGCCGGGCGGAGGCGCTGGTCGTTGGGCTTTGGTCGTTGGTCGGCGGGACGGTAGATTCTGGGGATGAAGATCCTTGTGCTCGGGAACAGCGCCGATACCGGGGACTACGTGCCTCCGGAACAGCGTGCCCCCGCACTCATCGCGAAGGAGCTGGAGCGGATCTTCGGGCAGCCCTTCGAGCTGGTGGTGAAGGGGGTCTGGCCAGATGCGGGGTTGGCAGAAGCGGTGGATCGCTGGGTGGGCCGCGAGGAGCCGGACATCGTGTACTTCAACGTGGTGGGCTGGTGGATGACGCACGAGTCGGTGCCGCTGCGCATCCAGCGGCTGCTTGGGCCGCTCGGGCGCCCAACGGCGGGCATCGGGTTCCGGATGGCCGACAGTCCGTGGCTGGTGCGGACGCGGATGTACCACTGGGGCAGGCGGCTGCTCGAGCGAACCATCGGCGGGGACCCGCACTTCACGGGGGAGGAAGTGGCGGAGTCGATCATGGAGGCGGTACGGGTGGTGCTACGGCACGAGGGCACGACGCCGTTTGTGAAGGGGCCCGAGGGAAGGGTAGCAGACGACGCGACGCGAGGATCGGTGCGGCGAGGGACAGCCAGGCGGCGGAGGTGCACGGAGTTGCTGAAGGCAGCGTGCGCCGAGGCGCACGTGGCGTTTGGCGGGTTCGAGGGGGAGTTCGCCGGATACCGTGAGCACGAGGGCAGGACGGTCGGGGATCGGCTGCACCCGAACGAGGTGGGGCAACGTGTCAGGCTGGAGCGGCAGCTACCTCGCTTCGTCGAAGCGTGCGAAGCGCACGGGCTGGTGCCGCTCCCGGCTAGTCGAGCGCCAGGCTAACTACCTCCGACGGTCCACCGGCGAGGGCGCCGCCCTGGGCTCCCACAAGTCGGAGCTCAGTGGCTTCCTCTGCGATAGGTCCAATGAACCGGGCTGCGGAGACGCCGTTCACCACCGTGTAGGGCTCACCGGGGTCCGCCTTGCCGAACCCGACTCTGCGCCAGTCGAGCGGATACTCGTTCCCGAGATCATCCACGAGCCGGGGTTCGCCGAAGGCGCTGAACACGAGGTCGCCCGGCATGCTGATGGTGACACCGAACACTTTCCCGGCCTGCTCCACAACGGTGACGACGGAGGTTTCGGGGACCCAGTCACCGGCGGAGTCCCGGACCAGACGGAACTCGTCGTTACCGGCGCGGCTCACGACGCGGGCCAGGACGTGGAGGTCTGCGCTCCTCGTGTCAGCCGGGAGGATGAACCTGATGGTAGTCCGGCTACCGGATTCCGAGACGATATCAGGCAGAACGACCCCTCCGCCGGGCAACTGGAGCATCGCCGGTGCGGATACCCAGAGCGCCGACTCGTCCAGCGAATCCAACTCAATCTCCCAGACTCGCCCCAGGGCGAAGGCCGCGTTGACCGCTACCCCCGACGCGGTGCCCGAGATCTTGAGTTCCGTCCGGCCCGCGGGGATCCGTGGCTCAGCCAACTCCACCGAGAGCAGCCACTCGCCGGGGATCCACCTGGCCTCGACCGGGCTGGGGGTCCCGACCGGGCCTACAACTGGCATCACACCGAATCGTGTGATTCGCAACTGGTGGCTGCCAGGCTCCCAGAGTGGAACGCTCACCCTGGCGGTGGCCGGCCGCCCCGAGGTCGCGTTGGAGACCTGGGGCCGGCATCCCATCCCACTCAACAGCGTGAACGTCGACTACCAGCAGCGTCTCTTCTGCGGGCTCTTCGACGAATGCGAATTCGACGCTGACGTACCCTCCTGCGCTGTCGCCGCCGGTCACAGTTACGCGAATTCCCTCGGCTTCCGTCGCGGGACCGGAAGCTTCCGCGGTGTCAACAAGGTCAGTAAAGATCACAGCCGGAGGTTCCGACCCCTGACCGCTGGACCCGTAGGCGAGGACGCCGGCGACAACCGCGGCCCCGGCGCACCCGGTCAGGACGACATAGGCCCAGTTCATCTCGCACCCTCCCTCAGTACTGGTACCAGATCTTGATGTGTGTCCAGCCAGGGCCGCAGCAGTGCAGGAACCTGGAGTTCCATCCTGCTCCATCAGCTGTGTAGATGCTCCTAACGGGCTCGGCCAGGCTGCCCAGGTAGCCCCACGAAAAGTAGTCCCAGTTAGGGGTATTCCAGTAGGTCATCGGCCAGCCGTATATCGGGTTCGTCTCGGTCTTGCTCGCGACGAATGTCCAGTCGTTCCTGTAAATGGCATCATGGCCGTGAGACAGTGAGCCAGCTTGGTTGAGCACATTGATGTGTATCTCCGTCCAGAGGAGCTTTGTTCCGCCGGGTACGGTTGCTCATACTGGAGCCGCTGGCGAGCGTAGAAGACGTCGCCATCGTAACTCGTGACAACCTCGTACGGGCTGTTTTCCCAGAAAGCTTGTGCGCGGACCCCGACCGCGGTGCCAACCGTCCACGCCAGAGCGACGAACACAGCCATCATTGATACACGCTTCAGTACCATAACTTCGCTCCTCCAGTGCACCATACGGACGACGGTCGCGCCTGAGTCTAGGCCGAGGGAAAAAAAACAACCCCATCCACCCAGATTCGGCAGTCAGTAGCCCTTGAACTGGGGATCGCGCTTTTCGACGAAGGCTCGCGGGCCCTCCTTCGAGTCTTCGGTGCTCTGGGCGATGAACATGGCCATCTGCGCCATGTCGAGGTGCTCGTCGAACGGGATGTTGGCGGACCGGTAGACAAGCTTCTTCGAGAGCTGGACCGCGGTCGCCGGCCCCCGGGCGATCTGGGCGGCGTACTCGTGGACCTTCGGCAACAACTCTTCGGGTTCGTAAACGGCCATCACGTAGCCGATTTCGAGGGCTTCCTGGGCGGTGATCATGCGGCCGCTCCAGATGAGGTCGAGGGCGCGCTGCGTGCCAACCGCCCGGGGGAGGCTGTAACAGCCGCCATCCCCCGGGATCAGGCCCATGCGCACGTACGTCATGCCCACCCGCGCGGTGGAGGACATGAAGCGGATATCGGCCATGGTGGCCATATCCATGCCTGCGCCGGCGGCAGCCCCGTTGATGGCGGCGATGTAGGGCTTCTCAAGCTGGATGAGGGCACGTGGGATGGGGTGGACGCGGTTGCGGAGGGAGTGGCGGCGAACGGAGACGGTGGCCTCGGAGCGGAGGACGCCTGAGCCTCCTGCCTCGGCGGCGACGTTCATGCCGCTGCAGAAGCCACGCCCGGCGCCTGTAATGACAACGGCGCGGACTTCCGGGTCGCGGTCGGCTTCTTGGAGGGCGTCGGCCCATTCGCCGAGCATCTGGTCATCGAAGGCGTTGAGGCGTTCGGGCTTACTGAGGGTGACAGTGGCGACGTTGTCGGTTATGTCGTAGAGGATGGATTCGTAGGTCACGGCAGCCCCCCGGGAAGTCACCGGATTGTACGCCAGAGCGTGGCTAACCGGCCGCCGGTAACAACCGGGTGACAGTGTTGGAACGCCGTAAGAGCGGCCCATAGCCTGAGGCGTCTCTCCTGCCGATGAATCAAGTGCGGGGCCGTCATCCCCAAACCTGGCGGGAGGCGGATGGCATGACCGCGACAGCGGGCTCGCAGCGCCCGGGTAAGAAACCTGCGAGTCGGCTGTCCACTTGAAAGGGCGAAGTGCGCCCGGAGGATGAGAGGGTCATGCACGAGAATGGAGTGGTGCCACGGGGCGCGGAGCTCATGGGCTTGCCGCCGCTGGTATCGATGCAGATAGTCGTGGTTTCCCACGGGCTGGACATCGCCTACGACCGGGCGAGAGGGTTCGAAGCGATCGGTTACCGTGTGGCCGCTTGTGGCGACCCGAAAGTGGCCGCCCGGTTCGTCGGGGAGCTTTCGCCGGAGGCAATCATCGTCGACCTCGGACGGGAAATGGCCGTGCCCGCGGACGTTGTCGCGCAGCTGAGAGAGGTGACGGATGTCCCTATCCTGGTGGCAGGGTGCACGGGGTCCGTCGCTGAGATGATGCGGGTCCTGGAGTGCGGGGCCGACAGCTACACCCGGCCGCAACCACCCACCGAGGAGCTCGACCTCCGGCTGAGGGCCCTGTTCCGGCGGATGCGAGCGGGAACAGCGGAGCACCGCAAGAACGGCTCGCAGCTGCTGACCGTCGGCGACATCGAAATCGACCAGGGCGGGCAGGTGGTTCGCAAGCGTGGCATGGAAGTGCCGCTTTCGCCGACGGAGTTCAGGCTGCTGGTCACATTGGCCGAGCACCCCGGGGAGGTCGTGCCTTCGAAGGCGCTGATCGCGCGGGTGTGGGGAAACCAGTACTCCGGGGAGACGCATTACCTGCGCCTCTATGTGCGATATCTGCGGCAGAAGCTTGAGGATAACCCGAGCCAGCCGACGTACATCGTGAATCGCTGGGGCACCGGGTACGCACTGGAGACGCCTTCGCAGGCCGCCTGAGCAAGCAGGGCAAGCACGCGCCCACGAGTCCATCCTTACCTCTCCCAGGTAAGGATGGACTCGCTACGTGCGAGGGGTCATGATCCGGCACACCACACCGGCCAGGGAGGGGACATGACGCCACTCGAGATACTCAGGAACGGACTCCGCAGCATGCATCAGCTGCTGGACAAGGGCGTGGAGGGGATGACGGCGGAGCAACTCAACTTCCGGCCCGGGGAAGGGGGAGTGAGTGGATTCTTCAGCTTGTGGCACTACGTCCGGACCGAAGACAACATCGTCAACTTTGTCGTGCAGGGGAAGCCGACCGTGTGGTTGGAGGGCGGGTACAACGACTACTTCGGCCTGCCACGCAACAGCCAGGGCACGGGAATGACAGAGGCGGAAGCCAACGCTGTGCAGTTGCGGGACGTTGCGAAGTGGCTTGAGTATCAGAAGAAGGTGTGGGAAGCGACGGACGCCTACCTCGCGGCGATGTCGCCGGAGGAGTTCGAAGCGCGCCGGGTGACCATCAAGCCCGTGGGCGAGATGTCGCTCTGGGACGGCCTGAACGGGATGTGTCTGAGCCACGGATACCGGCACGTGGGCGAGCTGGAATACGTCCGCGGTGTCCAGGGGCTAGGTGGGTTGACGATCTAGCCGTCCTTCCCGGGGCCCGGTGTTCAGCCAGCGGCTCGCAGGTGGGAAGCGCGCACTGAGACGCGGATCAGCGACGCACTCGGGCCCCGTGCCAGCCGGGTGACGCGGCCGATTTCAAGTCCATGCACGGAGGCATCGGTAGTGAGCTGGGCCTGGAGCCAGCGCCCGGTGGGCTGGGCGAGCATGGCGCCGAAG
>CAYPAZ010000175.1:0-5520 GCA_964408835.1 uncultured Anaerolineaceae bacterium | reverse complement strand
CACTCTCCTACACGACGCTCTTCCTTCGCAGCCGCTGCGGCCGCCAGCGCCACCGCGCTCGTTTCGCTCCGCTGGCGGAGGTTCGGCCGCTACGGGCTCTTCGGCCTGCTGGCCGGCGGCGCTGGATTCCTGGGGCTAATCTATGTCGCCGCGCTCCAGTGACTCCTCCAGGCGCGCCAATCGCCGGTCGGTGCTCCGCGAGCGGTGTCTGAAGATCGCCATCGTGATGAAGAACTCGATCCACAGAAGCACGGCCCCGACCGTGAAGCAGATGTTCCGCACCACCCAGTGGTCCACCCAGATCCCGGTCAGGATGAAGATGATCCCGGCCCCCGAAAGCAGCGACGGGACGACGATCAGCACTGCCGAACCCCTCCCCTGACATCCATCCTCACCGCCATGGAAGGCCCCCCGCCACCCTCTGGAAATCCGCGACCACCGCCGCCCCGCCCGCCAGCACCCCACGGTTGAGCAGCGTCGCCTGCCCGCCCTCCCGGTCCATCACCACACCCCCCGCCTCCCGCACCAGCAACAGCCCCGCTGCCGTGTCCCATGGCTCGAGGTCGGAGTGGACGTAGATATCGAACCGCCCCGCTGCCGCGTACGCCAGGCCAAGTGCCGCCGAACCCGAGACGCGCAGCGACTCCATCCCCGGGTAGACGGCCAGCGCCATCTCGATTTGCCGCCGCCCCTGGGATTCCTCGTAGCCGATGTCCGCCCCGATGACCGCCTCGCTCAGAGACCCCACGCTGCTGACCCGCATTGGCACCCCGGTGAGGCTCGCACCCTCGCCCGCGACAGCGAAGTACTCCTCCCCCAGCAGCGGCTGCAGCGTCAGGCCGAGCACTGGCTCCATCCTGTGGCAAAGCGCAATCGTGAAGCAGAAATGCGGGATCGCCCGCGAAAAATTCTTGGTCCCGTCCAACGGATCAACGACCCACATCCACCCGTCCGAGCGCGTCCCGGGAGCCGTCTCCTCGCTCAGGATGGCGTGGTCCGGGTACTCACGCTTCAGCAGCTCATGGCATGCCCGCTCCACCGCCAGGTCCACCTCGGTGACCACGTTCCCCCGCCCCTTCACTTGTGACACGCCCAGCCGACCGAAGCCGTCGTTCATGAGCCGGCTCGCCTCGGCTGCGCACTGCCGCGCGACCGTCGCCGCGTCCGCGCCCGAGGCGCCCGTGGGAAGGGGAGTCACCCGGGGATCGTAGGTGGGAGGAAGGTATAGGGGAAACAAGCCCGGGTGGCCGGTCGAGCTCTGCGCCGACGCCCTCCCGGCCGGGGCTTCCGTTCGCGCCTCAGGCGCGAGCGGTTGGAATGACTCCACGCTGATGTACGAACGGGCCTCAGATCCTGATCATGGCGGCCCGGTCAGGCCGCGGCGTCAAGGGAGACCGGCTGGGTCTCTGCCAGTTCCACCCGGTTCCGGCCCATGTCCTTGGCGCGGTAGAGTGCCTGGTCCGCGGCCTCCACCAGCTCGAAGAACTCGGTGGTCACCTCGGGAGCCGCCGCCACCCCGATCGAAATCGTGACTGCGCTCGCGTCCGGCACGGCGCTATCAGCTTCGACGAGCTTTCGAAGCCGCTCGGCCGCTTCTGCCGCGGCGTTGCCCTCCATCCCATCGAAGACCACCGCGAACTCCTCGCCGCCGTAGCGGTAGACGCGGTCCTCGCGCCTCAGGTTCGCCGCCAGGGTGGTCGCGACGCGTTGAAGCGCAACGTCACCGGTGTGGTGGCCGTACTGGTCGTTGAAGTCCTTGAAATGGTCGATATCCACCATCGCCACCGCAAGCTTCCGTCCCCGGCGAGTCGCGGCTTCGAATTCGTAGGCAGTGTCCTGTTGGAGTTGGCGCCGGTTGGGCAGCCCTGTGAGAACGTCGTGGTGGGCCTGCTGCTCGCTCTCTTCCTGCATCCCGGCAGCTGCGATCGCCGTCGCCACCTGCGAGGCCATCAGCTCCGCCACCTGGAGGTCGTCTTCTGTAAAGCGACTGGGCACGCTCGACCATGCAACCAGGGCTCCCACCACCCTCGCGCCCACGATGAGCGGCACCACCAGCAGCGACTTTGCACCTGGCAGGATCTCGCCGCTGTAAGCCGGGTCAAGCTCCGTCCCGGTCACGTGCGCGACCTTCCCGCGCTTCGCAGCCCGGCCGATCACGCCCTGGCCCAGTTCGAGCTGTTCCGGCGCGCCGGCAGGGGCCCCGTTGATCTCCCCCTCGACGCCGATCGTCCGGAGGACGCCATCCTCCAGGATCATCACGGCGGAAGCGTCCGCGTCCAGGAGTCTCCGGGACTCCCGCACAGTCGTTTGCACCACGTATTTCATGCTCAGGGTCTCCGCCACCTCCGTCACCACCTGATAGAGCCCGTGGAACTGCTGGTTTCGCCGCTCCAGAGCCGCGTTGCCAACGGTCAATGCCTCTTCGCGCCGATTGGCTACTGCGAGCAGGCGCTGCCACCGCACCCCACTGAAAAGGACCACCGTCAGGAGCGCGGGAATCCCTACGAGGGAAGCGATGATGACGATCCACCGCGCCAGCGAGATCCCCTCCGAGAGCGCGAGGAATGACTCGTAGAGAGCAACGGTGGCCGGCTCATTGAGCGCGGCCGCGAGGTCGTGCAGGCCCAGTGTCCGTGCCTCGAACTCGTCGAGGGTTTCGATGGAGCGGTGGTTGACGTAGGCGAGGAAAAAGGCGCGGAGCCCACCTGTAGCGATCCGTAGCTCCATCGCTTCTGCTGGCGCCGTCAGGTCGATGAACCCGATCAGGGCGGTGATTGTTTGCAGGTGCATGTCCGCGGTGGCCAACGCCGTGTCTGGGATGGGAATATCCTCACCCGCGGCAATGCGGCTGCGTTCCTGCGCGACGAACACCTGCAGGTGAACCGACTCTGCCTCTATCGCGGCATAGATGGTCCCGTTCGTCCCCGAGACCTCGAGGTCCGACCGGTCCGACTCGAGCCTTTCCATCAGGACCAGCACCGGGATAGCCGCGCCAAGCCCCAACAGCAGTACTATCAGCGCCGACACGACTACTGATGATGCCCTCTGGGCTGCGCGGAACGCTTGCATACTGTGACGCCTTCCAGGGCTTGAAGCCCATCACTCCATCATCGACACGATCAGCCGTGCTCTGAACGGCGTGTGGCGCTGGGACGGCGCCTACTCCGGGTTCCGGAGCGTTATAGTCGCGTCCATGGTCCGCCTTCTCGGTATCGACCTTGCCTGGACCGCGAGGAACGAATCTGGTGTCTGTGTCGTCGAAGGCGACGGTGACGCATGGCGCGTGCTCGGTCTCGGAGCCGCCGTGCTCCGCACCGGCGCACTCGTGCATCTCTGCGCGGGCCCCCGGACGGTTGCGGCTGTGGATGCTCCACTGGTCATCGGGCCAGGCCGCGCTGCTGAGCCCGCCCTGGGGAGGCGGTTCGGCAGGTACAACGCCAGTGCCCATTCGGCCAACTACGAGCTTCTCACCAGCACCGCCCGAGACGCTGGCTCTCGCCTTGCGATCGCTCTCGCGGCCTGTGGCTGGAGCACCGACCCGTCGCCCCCCGCCCGCCCGGCCCGCTGGGCGCTGGAGGTTTACCCACACTCGTGTCACGTCTCGTGGTTCAACCTGCCGGAGCGCATCAAGTACAAGCCAAAGTGGGGTGTCACCCAAAGGAGGCTCGGGCTGGCGGAGCTCCAGTCGCGCCTCGACACCATCCTGGCCGCTGAGATGCCTTCCGTCGCGGCCGACCCTCGGGTGGCGGCCCTCCTGCGTGAGCCCCCGGGACCCCTCCGGGGAAGGGCGCTCAAACATCTCGAAGACCAGCTCGATGCTCTCACCTGCCTCCTCGCCGCGTTCTACGCCTGGCGCGATGGCGTCGCGGAGTGCGAGGTCTTCGGCGATGCCGCTACCGGCTACATCGCCGTGCCCGGCCTCCACCGCGACGCCCGCGACGACCTACATCCGGTCGGGTGCGCTCATCCCCATCAAACCTAGCGTCCGCGCCAGCGCCACCTTCGCTGCCAGCACCAGCCTCAGGCGCGCCCGCGTCAGCTTCTCGTCCGGGACGATGACCTTAAGGTTCGAGTCACCCCGCTGCTTGAAGGCGTCGTTGAACGCGTGGAACGCCGTCGCGAGTCCGAGCGCGTAGTGGGGCAGGTGCTGTGGCTCGAATGTCGTCGCCACCGTCTCGATGACCTCGGGCAGCTTCGTCATCTCCCGGATCAGCCCGAGTTCGTGCGGCTCGGTCAGCAGCGAGACATCTCCACCATCTGGCGTCAGGCCGTCGCCGGCCGCGCGGTCCAGCATGCTGGCCAGTCGCGCGTGGGCGTACTGCACGTAGTACACGGGGTTCTCGCTCGATTCCCTCACCGCGAGGTCCAGGTCGAACTCCATCTGGGAGCCGGGAGACCGCATCAGGAAGAAGAACCGCGCCGCGTCCTTCCCTACCTCCTCCACCAGTTCGTCGAGCGTAATGATCTCGCCACCCCGCTTGGAGAGACGCACCACTTCGCCGCTCCGCTTCAGCGTCACCAGCTGGTAGAGCAGGACGTGCAGGTTGTCCGCATCGCCGCCGACAGCCCGAGTCGCAGTCTTGATCCGCGAGACGTGGCCGTGGTGGTCCGCACCCCAAACATCGATCACCAGCGCGAACCCCCGCCGGATGAACTTGTCGTAGTGGTAGGCGATGTCGCTCGCGTAGTACGTCGGCCGCCCGTCCGACCGCACGACGACGTTGTCCCGGTCCTCGCCCAGCTCCGAAGACATAAACCAGAGCGCCCCCTCCCGCTCCACCACCTGCCCCTGCTGCCGAAGGATGTCGATGGCGGTGTCGTAGGTGCCTTCAGGCCCGTACAGCGACCGTTCGCTGAACCACTGGTCGTAGTGCACCCCGAACGAGTCGAGCGTCTGACGGATCTGCCGCACCATCAGCTCGACCCCGAGCGTCTCGATTTCGGCCGGCGCCGGCTCACCCGGTGGCCGCAGATAGCTCTCCCCCGCTTCCTGGTGGAGCACCCGGGCGAGCTCGCTCATGTACTCGCCCGGGTAGGCGTCCGGTGGCAGAGGCGCCTCCCGCCCGCAGACCTGCTGGTACCGGGCGTAGAGCGTCTCTCCGAATACGTCCGCCTGGGTCCCGGCATCGTTGACGTAGTACTCCCGCTCGACGCCGTACCCGGCCGCCGCCAGCACATGCGCAAGCGCATCTCCGATGGCCGCCCCGCGTCCGTTCCCCACGTGCAACGGCCCCGTGGGATTCGCCGAGACGAATTCCACCTGGGCCGTCTTACCCGCGCCGAGTGACAGATCTGCGAACCCCGGTCCGGCTCCGATGATCTGCTCGACCTGCTCCTGCAGGAAGCCGGGGCTCAACCGGAAGTTGATGAAGCCTGGGGGGGCAACTTCCGGCGGCAGGATCGCCGCGTCTTCCGGTACGTGCTTCGCAATCGCGCCGGCAATCTCCAGGGGTGGCCGCATCGCGGCCCGCGCGAGCCGAAGCGGCAGCGTGCTCGCGAAATCGCCGTTCGCCTGGTCCT
>CAYPAZ010000174.1:0-5521 GCA_964408835.1 uncultured Anaerolineaceae bacterium | reverse complement strand
GCCGTACTGCTCACGGAGCGGTTTGAGGCGGCATCCGGCACGGCGCGGGAGGTGCTCGCGCCGCGGACCGCACCCCCCGTCCCCCTGACGGAGACGTTCGGTCGTTCGGAAGATATCCGGCTGGTGGTGGGGGCGCTCGAAGCAGGCCACCGCCTCGTGACGGTGACGGGGATGGGTGGCATCGGAAAGACGCGGCTGGCAATGGAAGTGGCACGCTCGATGAGGGCCGCATACGCGGGAGGGGTGCAGTTTGTCCCCCTGGCGGCAGTGAGCGAACCGGGCCTGGTGATGCGGACCATCGCCGACAGGCTCGGAGTGCGCACCGAGGGAGGTCGTGAGCTGCACTCGGCAATCGCCGACCACCTTGGGAGGGAGTGCACGCTCCTCATCTTGGACAACCTCGAGCAAGTGGTGGCGGCAGCTCCGGAACTCGGGCACCTGCTGGCGCATGCCCCCTCTCTGCAAATACTCGCAACCAGCAGGCAGGCACTGCGAGTCCAGGGGGAGACAGAGATCCCGTTGCGCTCACTCCCTCTGCCCGACCCCCGGCAGAGCCGGGAGGTGCTGGAGCAAGAGCCTGCTGTCCGGCTGTTCGTGGACCGGGCGCGTTCGGTGTCTCCGAGGTTCGAACTCACGGACGACGACGTAGCCGCGGTGGCGGAGATCTGCCGCCGACTCGATGGGCTGCCCCTGGCGATCGAGCTTGCAGCAGCGCGATCCAGGCTGCTTCCCCCGGCGGCCCTGCTGGCCCGGCTGGGCGACCGGTTGCACGAGATCTCGGGCGGCGGCCGGGACCTACCGGAACGCCAGCGAACATTGCGGGCCACCATCGATTGGAGCTACGGACTGCTGGAGGAGCGGGAGCGACGGATGTTTGCGCGGCTCAGCGTCTTCGCCGGAGGATGCCCGCTCTCTGCTGCGGAGGAGGTGTGCGGCTGGGATGACGAGGAGCCGCTGGAGACCATAGCCTCGCTGCTCGACAAGAGCTTAGTGGTGGTCGCCGAAGACCCCATCGACGATGAGTCGCGGTTGCGGTTGCTCGAGACCGTCCGCGCGTACGCAGCCGACCGGTTGGCGGAGAGCGGCGGCCGGGACACGATCCGGGACCGGCACATGGCATGGTTCCTGAAGTTCGCTGAGACGGCGCAGCCATTCCTGTGCGGACCGGGCCAGCGCGAATGGGCTGCGCGCGTCGACCCTGAGCGTGCGAACCTGCGGACCGCCGTGGCGCGAGCCCTGGAGCTGGCGGACGATGCGGCTGTCATCGAACTGGTGTGGGATGTCTCGGTGTTCTATTCCATCCGGGACGCGGCGGACGAGCCCGAGAGCTGGCTCCGGGCGGTCCTCGAGGCCGGTCGGCCCCTCGATGAAGTGCTGAAAGCGAAGCTGGACTCGATGTGGGCGTTGATGCTCAGCTTCCGCGGCGACTTCGCGGACATCAGGGGATTCCTGGAAGGATCGCTTCCTGTGTTCAGGGCGCACGGAATGGACTTCGAAACGGCGGTGACGCTGAAGGAGGTCGCTATCGTGCGCTACGGGCTAGCTGACGACCTGCCGGGAGCGGTGGCAGCCTTGGAAGAGTCCTCGCGTCTGTTCGAGAGCATCGGCCACCAGTGGGGGGTAGCGCTGGTGGAAACGATGATGGGGACGATGCTGACCTCGAGCGGGAGGCTGGAGGAAGGCGAGCTGCACCATCAGCGGTCGCTTGAGTTCTCGCGTCGAATTGCGTGTGAGCCACTGATGGCCCAGGCACTCCATCAACTGGGGCTCCGCCGGGTGCTTTCGGGAGAGCTGGCCGAGGCAGTGCCCTACCTTGAAGAGGCCGTGACGCTCCTCAGGAGAGGCGGGTTCAGGACTGAGGCGACGTACTGCCTGGACTCGGTTGGGGCTCTGCGATTGCGGGAGGGTGACGCGCGGCAGGCGGCGCAAGCGTTCTCGGTAGCGGAAGCGACCCGGCAGCGGCTGGGGACCGTGGTCTGGCCGAGCGCGCGGGGGCTGATCGGCGGGCTCATCGAGGATGCCAGGCGAGCTCTTGGCCCTGAGGCCTTCGAACAGGCATGGGACGAGGCGCGTGGAGGCGACGTGTTCGAGGCGCTGACGGAGGGGCTGCGGACCCCGGCGGTGGCGCAGGGCTAAGCCGGCGAGCGCGGCCCCTCGAGGACGCCCGAGCGCGCGATGCGGTCTTCGAGGTAGGCGAAACTGGCACAGGCGACCATCGCCAGGCCGAGGGCCATCGATGACCCGAAGGTGAGGTTCGCGCCCAGGCCGAGCGAGTAGAGCAGCAGGAACACCGTGACCAGGGCGTTGCCCCAGCAGGCCAGGACATTCACCGCCTGGCTGTAGACGGGTCCCGCGGACGGCACCCGCCAGAGGAGCACCGCGAACACCAGGCTCACGACCCCCAGCACCGGACCAGCCGGTGAGCGGAAGAGCGCGGGCAGATCGAGCGTCCCGCCGACCGCATCGAGGGGGGCAAGGACGAGGATAGCGCCCACGAAAGCGTCCCAGGCGGCATCGGCGCGGAGGACGCGGTGGGCGTTGCGGCGTGACACTCCCTACTCGATCGCGCCGTTGGCTTCGAGTTGTTGGCGGAGGGCGTCGAGGGATTCGATCGGGCGGCCGCCGAGGGTATCGAGGGCATCGACGATGTCGTCGCTGGCATCCTGCTCGTAGGCGAGGTCAACAAGGTCGGCGCGTTCAGGCTTGAGGCCCTGGTCGAACCAGGGCTTTACGAGCGTCTCGATTTCGGCCCATGAGGCTTTGGCCACTGGTGAGTCCTCCGGCGATGTGGGGTCGAGGGTGAGGTCAGCGGGCGAAGGCTTCGCCTTCGAGCGGGCGGGTGTAGTCGATGTACGGGGGCCAGAGGGACTCGAGCTCCTCGCGGATCGGGTCGCCGTCGGGCAGGTAGCGGTGGAACTGAGGTTCGACATCGCGGCGCTGCCACTTCTTGCCGATGGTGTCCTGGCGGATCTGGTCCTGCAGCAGCATGAGCCCGGTGAGGAGCGACTCAGGCCGCGGCGGACACCCGGGGACGTAGACATCGACGGGGAGCAGTGTGTTCACTCCCGGGGTGACGCTGTAGGCATAGGCGAACGGCCCGCCCATAGTCGCGCAACCACCCATGGCGATGGCCCACTTTGGTTCTGGCATCTGGAGCCAGACGCGGCGGAGGGCAGGCGCCATCTTCCAGGTCACCGTACCGGGGACGATCAGGAGGTCGGCCTGGCGCGGCGAAGCGCGGAAGATCTCTGCGCCGAAACGCGCGAGGTCGTACCTCGGCATGGCCGTGGCGATCATCTCCATGGCGCAGCAGGCCAACCCGAACATGCACGGCCAGAGCGAGGACCGCCGGGCCCAGTTAAGGACCTGGTCGACGCTGGTGACGAGGATGTTCTGCTGGAGCTCCTGTTCGACGTGGGTGTGGTCGATGAGCGGCAGCGGCTGGTAGACCTTGTTCGCCTGGGTCATTGCTCGTGCATTCTATCACGAAGGCTTGGCCGGCCCGAGCGGGACCGGCAGCTTTGCCTGGCTAGCGCATGCCCCGGCCCACGTGAACCTGCCCATCGATGATGGGCTCATCCAGGTAGACATCTCCGTTGCGGATCTTGAGGTTGTAGCCGCAATCCGGGTTCGTGCAGGCCCATGCTTTGAACTGGATGGGCGCACCCTGGCTCCCGAAGTCGGAAAGCGGCACGAGGTCGCCTTCATCGCATCGGCGGCATTTGGGAAACTCGAACATACCTCCACCCCCCTTGTGACCAGCGAATGATAACGGTGCGCTCTTTACGTGCGCAACGGTCGGGAGCGGGCGAACTTCAATCGGACTGTTCGAAACCCTGGACGAGGGTGGCGTTCCACTCATCGATGGAGGATGGGCGGATGTGCTCGCCGTTGAGGAAGAAGGTGGGAGTGCCGGTGACGCCAAGGCCACGCGCTTCGACCTGCTGCTCCTGGAGGAGTTCCAGGTGCTCCAGGTCGTCGAGGCATGCATCGAAGCGGCCCGCATCGAGGCCCACGTCGATGGCGACCTCTTTGAGAGCCGCGACCGAGAACCTGCCCACGTTGAGCTCCTCCGAAGAGAGCTGGCCAAGGCGGGCCTGGAGCAGGAAGAGCGCCTTGTGGTAGTCCCAGAAGCGCTGCTGGTCGGCCGCGCACTGGGCCGCGACTGCAGCCAGCACGGATTCATCGCCGAGGACGATGAAGTGGCGGAACTCTATCTGGAGCTGGTTGGTGCCCACCCATGAGGAGACCAGATGGGGTTCGAAGAAGGCCGTGTAGAAGAGGCAGAACGGGCACTGGAAGTCCTCATAGACCACGAGCTTCAGGGGGGCATCGTCCCGCCCGATCTTCGTCCCCCGGGAGAGGTCGGTGGGATAAGTCGCGGCCTCAAGCGCCCGGACGGCTTCCCGGTCCATCTCGTGGAGGCCGTCGGCGGGGGTCGGGCTGGGAGCGATAGTCGCCCTCGGGGTTGGCGTGGGCTCGGGCGAATCGCCGCCGCACGCTGACCCGGCCGCGATGAGGAGCGGCAGAGACGCGGCCAGGAACAGGAGCTGGCGGGCACAGGTCAGCGGGAGGCTCCGCTCGCGGCCTGCTTGCTGGCCTTCTCCATATCCTTCTTGAGCAGCTCGAAGTCCTCCCTGGGGATCTCGTGGAGGTTGCCCTGGTAGGCAAGGGTCCAGTGTTCGCGGGGCCACTTCTGGGTCCACTGGAAGCGGTCGTGGTAGGGCTCGGCGTCGAGCCACTGCGTCTCATCAAGGACGAGCACAGGCTCGATTTCGACGCGGTAGGGGTACATCTCGGCTGGCTTCTTCGGCGACTGCCAGATGCGGGTGTGCTCTTCGACAACGTTGCTCGTGACGCTGGCAATGGCGGCAAACTGTTTCTTGCCGGTGATGTAGAAGGCGAGGAAGTCACCGGGGCCGATGCTGTTGGCCATGTTGCGGCGGGTGCTCTTGAATCCGTGGCGGGCGAAGCCCAATTCGCGCGTGGTGGCATAGATTTCCGGGCCACCGACAACGATCCAGTAACGGGACATGGTCACCTCCGGTCAGTGAGAAGCATTGTACGGTGACCAGGAGCCGCAGAGGCCGTGGATTAACACGTCTTGACCAAGCTGTTCGACCACGGGCTCCCGCAGCCGCCACGCATCGGCCACCGAGCCCACCCCGTTACCCGCGACTGCGGCGAGCCCGCCACCGCCGATGATGAGCGGGGCGATGAATGCCCAGAGCTCATCCGCGTGTCCGCCATCGAACAGAGCGCCGAGCACCGTCGGACCGCCCTCGGCCCAGATGGACATGATGCCACGGGCGGCGAGCGCCGGGAGGAGCTGCTCCAGCCTCACCCCACCGCCGGGAGAGGCTTCGCACACGATGACATGCGCCCCCGTGGCAGCGATGGTCTCGCGCCAGGCGGCAGAAGCCGCAGACGTGGTCGCGACAATGGAGTGACCGGGGCCGGTGAACACACGCGCCGCCGGCGAGACACGGCCGCGCGCATCGAGGACGACCCGGGCCGGCTG
>CAYPAZ010000173.1:0-5529 GCA_964408835.1 uncultured Anaerolineaceae bacterium | reverse complement strand
CGCCACCACCACCACCGGCGCCCGGGGCGCCCTTGCGGGCGCGCCGGCAGTCTGGACAGCGACGCGGCTCGTTCGAGAATCCCTTCGAAGCGTGGAACTCCTGTTCGCCCGCCGTGAAGATGAAGGATGCGCCACAATCGACGCACGTAAGGGTCTTGTCGGTATACAAAGCTCGACAACCTCCGGATATCTGGTCCCCTACGGTCATCGAGCGACTGGTATAACGAGAAGCCTCTCCCTGAGGCCGATGGAACGTGGGTGTCCGTGCCCATCGTAACAGTCGGATGCGAGCGCTGCCAGCAAATTCGACAACCACCGCCCGCACACCAAAGAATCAATCGTGGCCAACCCGCACCGGCTCTCGACCTCGGCGCTCCTGGTCCTCTGCTCCACCGTCTTCGTCTCAGTCACGAGCGCATCGATGGTCACCGTTGCGCTGCCGGACCTGCAGTCGGACTTCGGGGTGGGCCCCGACGAGCTCGCCTGGGTGCTCACGGCCTATATCGTGGCGTTCGCCGCCGCGACCGTGCTCTACGGCCGGGTCGCGGACATGGTCGGCACCAAGCGCGTCTACGTGGTCGGCCTCATCATCTTCGCCGTCGCCTCGTTCGCGATTGCCTTCGCCCCGAACTTCTGGACGCTGGTGGGGTTGCGGGCACTCCAGGGCTTTGGCGGTACGGCAGTGCCCTCCCTGTCCATGGCCACCATCGTACGCACCATCCCCGCCGAGGAGCGCGGCCCGGCCATGGGTGCGGTCATCGTGGCAGTGGGGGTCGGCTTCGGGGTGGGGCCGCTGCTCGGGGGTGGATTGACGGACCTTGGTGGCTGGCAGCTGCCGTTCATCGCGACGGGCGCGGCCGCTGTCCTGTTGATCCCGCTGGCGCTGAAATTAATCCCGGGGCTCGATGGTGAAGCGGGGCAACGGCTCGACATCCCCGGGCTCATCGCCCTGGCAGTGGCCATCTCGACTCTCACCATCGCGCTCAACCGCCTGCCCCGCGACCCTGCCGACACCCTTGGGCTCGTTTGCGCCGCGGTCTGTCTCCCGGCATTCGGGGTGCTCAGCCTCGCACTGCGCTACTCGGCGCAGCCGGTCATCTCGCCCACTGTGCTGCGCAACGTCCGGTTTGTGGGGCAGGCCACCATCGGCCTCGCAAGCCAGGGAGCTCACTTCGGAACGGTGTATCTCCTCCCGCTGCTGTTCGCCGGCCACCACGATATGTCCGTCACCCGCATGGGGCTCCACCTCCTTCCGGGCGCGGCCCTGATCGGTATCTTCGGGATGCTCGGAGGGTGGCTCGTCCGCGCCGTCGGGACCCGCCCTCTCATCATCGCCGGGTGCCTGGTCATGCTGGCGGGCGCGGTGATGCTGCAGGCGGGCGGGGTCGGCGGAGACCCGGTTGTGGTCGCCGGGTTCTATGGCGTACTCGCCGCCGGGTTTGGGATGGTCAACGCGTCTGTCGCGAACGCTGCAACGGCGGAGCTCCGTCCGTCGCTCGCGGGGGTGGGGGTTGGGGTGTTTAACCTCATGTTCTTCGTCGGTGGCGCGATCTCCACCGCGATGGGCGGCGCAATCCTGCGCGCCCGGGAGGGCAACACCGAGTCGGTGTTCCCGTACGTTCCCTCCGGTGACACAGCTCCCTTCAGCGACGCGCTCGGGATCGTTGTCTTCATGGCAATGCTCGCCACCGTGCTCGCGTTGACAGTCAGCCGGGGCCACCACACCAACGAAGCAGATCTTGCCGTGCCGGCGACGCCGGGCAGTTGAGGCCAGTCGCCTCGCGGCGGGGCCGCGGTGTATGCTTGCAGGGATCTCTCGAACCAGGCCGCGCCCGGGCCCAACGGTCTCCAGCCACTGGAGAAGTCGCGGGCGGCGGTCGAGAGACAGCCCGCCTCCGGGCGGCAAGGGCCCAAGCAGCACTCGCGAAAGAGGCTTGGGTATGCACGCAGTCCCCCGCTTCCTGGCCCGCAGGGCCGTCGCCGACAAAGCGATTGCGGTCGCGCACCGCAAGCCACCCGGCTACCCTCCACGAGCATGCCGCTCCGAGCGCCGTCGCTGCACAGCGTCGGCATGACCCTGATGGAGGACCCGGATGTCACTCGATTCCTTTAACACACTCACCACCCTCAGCCTGTCGAGCGGGAACGTCGGCTGCTACAGCCTCCGCACGCTCGAAGCGGGCGGAGTCGGGCCGGTGAGCCGGCTCCCGTTCTCGCTGAAGGTCCTGCTTGAGAACCTGCTCCGCAACGAGGACGGCCGCGCCGTCAGCGCCGACGACGTGCGCGCTCTGGCGAACTGGCGCCCCAATGCTTCTGAAGATCGCGAGATCGCGTTCACCCCGTCCCGCGTGCTGCTCCAGGATTTCACCGGCGTGCCGGTTGTCGTCGACCTCGCTGCGATGCGCGACGCCGTCCAGAAGCTCGGTGCCAACCCGGCGCGCATTAATCCGCTCCAGCCGGTGGACCTGGTGATCGACCACTCCGTACAGGTGGACCTCTACGGCACAGACCTCGCGTTTGAGAAGAACGTGGCCATCGAGTTCGAACGCAACGAGGAACGCTACCAGTTTCTGCGCTGGGGCCAGCAGGCCTTCAACAACTTCCGTGTCGTGCCCCCGGGGACAGGCATCGTCCACCAGGTGAACCTCGAATACCTCGCAACAGTCGTGGCGACCCGGGAGGTCAATGGCCAGCCCGTGGCACTCCCCGACACCCTCGTGGGCACCGACTCCCACACCACGATGATCAACGGGCTGGGCGTGCTGGGCTGGGGGGTGGGCGGAATCGAAGCCGAAGCCGCGATGCTCGGGCAGCCCAGCTCGATGTTGATCCCGGAAGTCGTGGGGTTCCGCCTCACCGGCAAACTCCCCGAGGGCGCAACCGGGACCGACCTCGTCTTACGAGTAACCCAGATGCTGCGCGCGAAGGGTGTGGTGGGGAAGTTCGTGGAGTTCTTTGGCACCGGACTCTCCTCGCTCCCGCTTGCGGTCCGCGCAACCATCGCAAACATGTCACCGGAGTACGGCGCAACAATGGGCTTCTTCCCCGTGGACGAAGAGACGCTCCGGTATCTGCGGTTCACCGGCCGCGCCGAAGACCTGGTCGAACTGGTCGAGGCGTATTGCAAGGAACAGGGCCTCTTCCGCACCGACGAGACCCCGGACCCGGTCTTCTCGGACGTGCTCGAGCTCGACCTCGGCGCCGTGGAGCCCGCCATCGCCGGCCCCCGGCGACCGCAAGACCGCGTATCCCTGCGTGACGCGAAAGCCGACTGGCTCAAGAACCGCGGCGAGATGGCGGGCGACGCCCTCGAGAGCCGCGTGGCGGTTACCAACAACGGAGAGTCGTTCGACCTGGAGCACGGCTCCGTTGTGATCGCCGCGATCACGTCCTGCACGAACACCTCGAACCCGGAGGTCATGCTCGGCGCGGGGCTGTTGGCGCGGAAGGCAGTGGAGAAGGGCCTCACCCGCCGTCCATGGGTCAAGTGCAGTCTCGCCCCAGGCTCCCAGGTGGTGACCGAGTATCTCGATGAGGCGGGGCTCTCTGAATACCTCGACCTGCTCGGGTTTAACCTCGTGGGCTACGGGTGCACGACATGCATAGGGAACTCCGGCCCGGTGGACGAACACATCGCGCGGGCAATCGAAGAAGGTAACCTCGTCGCCGCGGCCGTCCTCTCCGGGAACCGCAATTTCGAGGGCCGGATCAACCCCGTGGTCCGGGCGAACTACCTCGCGTCTCCGCCGCTGGTCGTCGCCTACGCGCTGGCCGGCCGGATGGATTGGGACCCGTTCACACAGCCGATCGGTGAAGGCAACGACGGGCCCGTGTACCTCAGGGATATCTGGCCCACGCAGGCCGAAGTCGACGGGGCAATCCGCTCCTTCGTGAAGTCGGAGATGTTCGTCGAACGGTACGCGGAGGTTTTCAGCGGGGACGAGCGTTGGGCCAACCTCGCAGTGCCGGCGGGCGAGCTCTTCGAGTGGGACCCATGGTCCACCTACGTCCGCAACCCCCCGTATTTCGATGACATGCCCGCGAAACCGGCGCCGCTAACCGACATCGGTAACGCCCGGGTGCTCGTGAGCGTCGGTGACTCGGTGACGACCGACCACATCTCGCCCGCCGGGAACATCGCACGGAACAGCCCCGCGGCGCAGTACCTCGTTGAGCACGAGGTGGCGCCTGCGGACTTCAATTCCTACGGCGCTCGGCGCGGCAACCACGAAGTCATGATGCGGGGCACGTTCGCGAACATTCGCCTGCGCAATCTGCTGGCGCCCGGGACCGAGGGCGGTATCACCCGCCACCTTCCTTCCGGAGACCCGATGTCCATCTACGATGCCGCGAAGCGTTACCAGTCCGAGGACGTACCAACTATCGTCCTCGCGGGGAAGGAGTACGGCTCTGGCTCATCTCGGGACTGGGCGGCGAAAGGTGTGAACCTGCTCGGCGTGCGGGCAGTCATCGCCGAAAGCTACGAGCGCATCCACCGCAGCAACCTCGTCGGCATGGGTGTGCTTCCGCTGCAGTACTTGCCGGGCGAGTCCCGCGAAACGCTCGGGCTCACCGGCGAGGAGGTGTACTCCATCTCCGGCATCGCCGATGGGCTCACACCGGGCTCGCAGGTGAGTATCGCGGCAATCCGGGCCCACGGCGACATTGTGACGTTCAACGTCGTGGCCCGAATCGACACGCCGGTGGAACTCGACTACTACCGGCACGGCGGCATTCTGCAGTACGTCCTTCGCCAGATCCTGGCGAGCTAACCGCAGCTCATTGGTGGGTCGCTGCTGCGGCCCACCGAATTCACGAAAGGCAGCGACTCTCATGGCGAAGATCAAGGTGGTGAACCCGGTCGTGGAACTCGATGGCGACGAGATGACCCGCATCATCTGGCAGTTCATCAAAGACCGCCTCATCCTCCCGTACCTCGACATCGAACTCGAGTACTACGACCTGGGCATCGACCACCGGGACGCCACGAACGACCAGGTCACGGTCGATGCCGCGAACGCCATCAAGAAACACGGCGTGGGAGTGAAGTGCGCCACCATCACCCCCGACGAGGCACGAGTGGAGGAGTTCAATCTCAAACAGATGTGGAAGTCGCCCAACGGGACGATTCGCAACATCCTCGGCGGAGTGGTATTCCGCGAACCGATCATCTGCAGCAACATCCCGCGCCTCGTGCCAGGCTGGACGAAGCCAATCGTCATCGGCCGTCACGCCCACGGTGACCAGTACAAGGCAACGGACTTCCGCGTGCCCGGACCGGGGACCGTTACGATCACCTACACGCCGGAGGACGGTACCCAGCCGCTTACGCTGGAGGTGGCGAAGTTCACCGGAAGCGGCATCGCGATGGGGATGTACAACTTCGACGACTCCATCCGCGACTTCGGCCGAGCCTCGATGCGCTACGCGCTGGAACGCGGCTGGCCGCTCTACCTTTCGACCAAGAACACCATCCTGAAAGCCTACGATGGGCGATTCAAGGACCTCTTCGAAGAGGTGTTCGAGGCG
>CAYPAZ010000172.1:0-5540 GCA_964408835.1 uncultured Anaerolineaceae bacterium | reverse complement strand
GACCCTCGAAGGCCAAACGGGCTACCCCGTCTGGCTCAAGTGCGAGCACATGCAGCGGACCGGGTCATTCAAGATTCGTGGCGCTACCAACTTCGTTGCCCGGCTTGGTCCTGAAGAGCGCGCCCGCGGGCTCGTAGTCGCGAGTGCCGGGAACCACGCCCAGGGCGTGGCACTCGCGGGCTCAAGCGTCGGCACCAGCGTTACGGTCGTTATGCCCCTCACCGCGCCGCTGGCGAAGGTCAACGCCTCCCGCGGCTACGGGGCTCGCGTGGTCCTCGAAGGCGCTTCCCTGGAAGACGCCCGCAAGCGAGCAGCAGAGATCGCCGCCGCCGAGGGCCGGATTATGGTCCCACCGTTCGATGACGACTCGGTCATCGCCGGGCAGGGCACCGTGGCGCTCGAAATACTTGAGCAGGCCCCGGATCTCGCTGAGCTGATCGTGCCTGCCGGGGGTGGCGGGCTGCTCGCAGGCATCGCCGTCGCCGCGAAGTCCCTCCGTCCCTCGCTCCGGGTTGTGGGTGTCCAATCGCTTGCGATGGATGGCATCTGCCGCTCCTTCAGCGCACGGAAGGTCAGCTCCGCGCCTCCCGCCCGGACGATCGCCGATGGCGCCGCGGTCGCCGGTCCCTCGGACCGCACGTTCGAGCTCATCCAGCGCTACGTCGACGACATGGTTGCAGTCGACGAAGAAGCGATCGCCGCCGCGATTGTGCTGTTGCTGGAGCGCTCGAAGTTCGTTGTGGAGGGTGCGGGTGCTCTGGGAGCGGCCGCGCTCCTCTCAGGCGCCTACGCGCCGTCCGGGCCGGCAGCGGTCGTGCTCTCGGGTGGGAACATCGATGTCAACCTGCTCGGATCCATCGTCCGCCACGGACTGGTGGGCGCCGGCCGCTACCAGCAGATTGAAGTCGAGGTCTCAGATACCCCCGGCGAGCTTGCCCTTGTCAGCCAGGCGGTCGCCGAAGCCGGCGGGAACATTCTCGAAGTTGAGCACCACCGGGAGGCGCCCGGCATGCCGGTGGGGGTAGCCCTGCTCCAACTCCTCCTGGAAGTGAACGGCCCGGACCACTTCGCGGAGGTCATCAGCTACATGCGGGAGCGCGGCCTGCGAGGTATCCCCGGTTCGCGAGCCCGGCTCGCCACAGAAGGCGCCCGCCGCCTGCACGACCGCTAGTCCCATTCCTCGCCGTCGGCCCCATCCCGATCCAGCAACAGCGCATCCAGCACGATCATCACCGCCGTCACCGCGCCGGCGATGAGTGCCAGCCTCGCCAACTTCCGGCCCAGCGTTCCAAGCGCCCGGAGTGGCGCCGTGGCGATGCGTTTCATGGTGCTCGCCCCAGCATGTCCCGGTAGATCCCCGGGTCGCTCCCGGGGATGACGAACGCGCCAACGGCCCTCTCATAGAACTCCGCCGGCCCCACGCCCCCGATGACAGCGTACGCGTAACCTTCCGCTGCCAGCGCTTCCAGCGCTATGAGCAGGAGTGCGCGCCCGATGCCAGACTTCCGCTCGGATTCGTCCACACCGGTTGGCCCGAAGTAGTCCGGCCTCGTGGCATTCCAGCAGGCGAACCCCAGGAGCCCTCCCTCTCGCGTGGCGATCGCGCAGGTAGGCGGTACCGTCGCGAACGACGCCGCGACCTCATCGCGCCATGCTGGCCACCGCTCGCCGACCCAGGCCGTGACCTCACCCCGCTGAAAGCTCTCTGCGCGGCGGCAGACGATGCCCGAGCTCTGCAACTGCGCCACCTCTGGCGCCGCAGGGGGCAGGTCATAAAGCCGGGCGAGCATGTCGGGCATGGTTGCTAAGCCAGCTGGCCCCCATCCAGCACCAGCGTCTGTCCCGTCGTGAACGACGACGCCGGGCTAGCGAAGTACACAACTGCCCCCGCCATCTCATCCGGGTCGCCGATGCGCCGGAGCGCCGCCTGCGTGGTCGAATTCTTGAGGATCGCCTCGTTCTCCCAAAGCGCCCGCGAGAACTCCGTCTTGATGAGTCCTGGCGCGATGCAGTTTACCCGGATGCCATCGACGCCCCAGTCCTTGGCGCAGACGGCAGTGAGCATGATCACCGCGGCCTTGGACACGGAGTACCCACCGAGCCCCTGCGATACGCGGAGCCCCCCCGTGGAGCTCACGTTGATGATGCTCCCACCCTCGCCCTGCTCGATCATCGCGTCCCGGGCGATCTTGCTGAGGAAGAACATCGACTTCACATTCGTGTTCATGATCGCGTCCCAGGCCCGCTCGTCGAGGTTTGCCACCGGCCCGAACACCGGGTTCGTCGCCGCGTTGTTCACAAGGATGTCCACCCGCCCGAGCTCCTTCTTCGTGGTGTCGACCAGGTTCTGGAGCGCGTCCAGGTCGCGCACGTTCGTCGGCACCGCCAGGCCCTTCTGACCGGTCGCCTTCACGGCTTCGACGCTCTCTTCGAGCGCCTCCGGCTTGCGAGCGGCAACGGCCACATCCGCTCCCGCCTCTGCAAGCGCGATGGCGATGGACCTCCCGATGCCGCGGCTCCCGCCCGTAACGATTGCGACCTTCCCTGCCAACGAAAAATCAGCGACTGCCATGAACGCCTCCAGCCCAAGAGTTGAGTGCCCGCAGTCTACAGCGATCTTCCCGCGCGCTCCGGGATGTCCCCTGCCTAGTGCGAGAGGAAGCTCCCCTCCGCCGTCAGCAGGTGATGCACGTCGTTCAGCGAGTGCAACGCCCGTATCCCCTCTCCCGCCGCCACCACGTTCACCGACGTGTGCGCCGGCCGGAAGAACATGTCGAACTTCTCCACACCGATGATGTGTGCCACGTACGCGTTGATCACGCCGCCGTGGCACGCCACGACCACCCGCTTCCCTTCGTTCGTTGCGATGATCCCCTCGATCGCGTTCACGGTTCGCTTCCGGAACTCGAAGCTACCCTCCGAGTACGGGTACACGTCCCAGCGCTTCTCCCGCAGCATCCGCTCCCTCACCCCAAGCAATAGCGGCTGCCCGATGTACTCCACCGCCGACTTGTCGCGCGGGACATCGCGGAACACTTCCACCTCCCTCAGGTCGTCCAGCACCTGCGGTTCGAGCCGATGGTGGCGCGCTACCTGGCGCCCGGTCTCCAGCGCTCGCTTGAGGGGGCTCGCGTAGACGGCATCCACGCGCTCCGTGGAGAATCGCTCGCCGACCAGCCTCGCCTGTTGCTCCCCACGCTCGCTCAGCGGCGGGTCGAACATGTCGCCAACAACTCCCCTGCCATAGTCCGGCAGGACCTGCTCCCCGTGCCGCACCAGGATGACCTCGGTTACGTCCTCGACATCCGTCAGGAAAGCCCGGTCGAAGATCTGCGGGACGCGCGGGGTGGGCGTGGTCATGCTCTGGCTCCTTCGTTTCCGTGGGTGACGATGATCGCAGGCCAAAGTTAACAGCCACGGGCGGGAGCCGCCTGTAGACTCGCCCCCATGCAGGCTCCAACGGTCTCCGTCGCCATCGGCTCCTGGGACATCCGCACCGGCGTCACGGGCGAGATGACTCTCCAGGCTGCCCGGGAGGCAGAAGCCGTCGGCCTCGATGGCGTCGTGGCCGGGGACCACGTCACCTTCTACGGGTTCGGGAACGACGGTCTGATCACGCTCACGGCCATCGCCGCCGTCACCTCGAGGGTGGAACTCAAGACCGGCGTCTACCTGCTCCCCCTCCGCCACCCGGTCCCCGTCGCGCTCCAGTGCGCGCAACTCGACCAGCTCAGCGGCGGTCGGCTCATTTTCGGCATAGGCGTCGGCGGCGAGGACCCCCACGAGTTCTGGAGCAGCGGGGTCGATCCCTCCCATCGCGGCCGCCGCGCCGATGAGGCGGTCCAGATCATCAAGCGCCTCTGGGTGGAGGACGCCGTGACCTTCCACGGCCGCGAGTTCACGCTCGATGACGTCACCGTGTACCCGAAACCGCTTCGCCCCATCCCTGTGTTCGTCGGAGGACGCAGCGACGCCGCCGTCCGCCGCGCCGGCCGGTTCGGCGATGGCTATACCGGTATCTGGCAGTCGCTCGACCGCCTCCGCCAGGTACAACAGCTCATCGCCGAGACCTCAGCGAAGGTCGGACGCGAACCCGCTGAAGTTGAGGTGGGCATGCAGTTCTGGGTGGCGGCGGCCGAATCTCGGACTGTGGCCCGGTCGCTGGTGGCCAGCTCCATGGAAGCGGTCTACCGCCTCCCGTTCGAGCGGTTCGAGAGATACACGCCCTTCGGGACGCCCGCGGAGATCGCGGAGTTCGTCCTCCCCTACGTCGAAGCGGGGGCCCGGCACATCAACTTCGTCGCCGCGCAGGGCAGTCCCCAGGCCAACGTCGAATCCGCCGCCGCCATCCGCGAGGCTATCCGCGCGGGCTGCCGCTAAGCCGGGCGAAACTTGACCAGGGTCGTGTCTGCGGTCACGTCGTCGTACTCCGCTACCACCGCCATCCCGACCCGGACCGTCGAGGGATCGCATCCGACGATGTTGGTCGTCAGCCGCGGACCCTCGTCCAACTCCACGATGGCGATCACATACGGGCAGTCTTCGGCCCAGCCCGGCGCTGTGGCCCGATGGGCGACCGTGAAGGAGTACACCGTCCCGCGCCCCGATACCTCCACCCACTCCAGCTCGTCGCCCGCGCCGAAGGGAGAGACGGAGCGCGGGTAGTAGATGAACTGCCCGGCCTTCATCGAACGCTGGAGGAACAGGCGGTGGCGCCTCGCCGCCTCCCAGAACGGTCGGGTGGCATCGTTGGGCTCCGGCAGGGGCTTCGAGTACGGTGCCGGCTCGGTCATGCATCCCTCCCCAGGACCAGCGAGACCTGCTCGCTCATGATGCCGCCGTTGCCGTTCACGAACGCGTAGTTGCACTTCTTCACCTGGCGGCCGGCGCCGCGGCGCATCACTTGCCGCGCCGCCTCGGTCACGTGCGACATCCCCCCGGCAATCCCCGCCTGCCCGAACGAGAGCTGCCCTCCATGTGGGTTCAGCGGGAAGTCGCCGTCCCAGCGCAGGTTGTGTTCCTGGACGAACGCCGCGCCTCCGCCCTTCGGCGCGAACCCCGCATCCTCCAGCGTTAGCAGGACGGTGATCGTGTAGCAGTCGTAGAGGCTGGCCACATCGATGTCCCTGCGGCGGACCCCCGCCATCTTGAACGCCGCATCGGCCGCGGGCCTGATCGCGGTGTCGGTCAGGCTCGGAGCGTAGGTGATGCTCCGGTGCGTGGTCCACTCGCCCGCCCCAAGCAGGAACGCGGGCTGCTCCACGAGGCGATTCGCCTTCCGGGCCGTGGTCACCACCACCGCCGCCCCCCCGGCGCACGGCATCACGATCTCCAGTAAACGCAGCGGCGAAACCACCATCGGCGAGTCCAGTACGTCCCCCACGCTGATCTCCTGCCCGTAGAAGATCGCGTCCGGGTTGTGGCAGGCGTTGTACCGCTGTGCCACCGCGATCTCCGCCCGCTCCTCCTCCGTTGCCCCGTACTCATGCTCGTACCGCGTCGCGATGAGTGCGTACCCGTAGTTCGCGCCGATCGCCCCG
>CAYPAZ010000171.1:0-5586 GCA_964408835.1 uncultured Anaerolineaceae bacterium | reverse complement strand
TGTTGGGCCATGCCTCGAGCCGCACGCTGAAGGAACCGAGGGGAGAGCGCACTGCGCCATATCCGAAGGCGACGGTATCGAGGTCGTAGGGAGATGGGAACGGCTTCCCGAACCAGTCCGGCGTCTCGTAATCGAGCCGCTGGATAGACCCATCGACGCCGACCCGGAGGAACCCGTAGTAGTGATCCAGGCCTCCCACGACGGTGACAAACGACTGGCTATCGGCATACCAGTTGCCGAGGGCGGCGAAGATGCCATTGGTGGCGCCTTTGAGCCGGAAGACCGCCTGGCCTGTCTCGATGTCGACCAGACGAACTGCGCTGAAGAGCGTACAAGCGCCGGGCCCATGGCAGTCGTCGATGGCGACGGTGTCGTGCGTGAGAGCAAAGCGACCGTCCGGCGAGACGTTGGCGAACGCGTTGATGTGCGCGGCGCCCTCTGGCCGACCGTCCCAGTCGTAGCGGTGGAACTCCCACTGCTGCTCGAAACTGTTCTGGGCTGTGGTGGTGAACCGGGTTTCCACGATGAAGCCGGCGGCGTCGGCATGTGTGATTGCGAACGATGCAAGACGGTAGCCCTGCGGCGGAGTTGGGCCTTCATCGGACTGGTAGAGGATCGCGGCGGAGGGCAGCTCGATGAGTGCCCAGGAGGGAGTACCGGAGCTGGACCCGTATGGGGTCACGGTCACGAGGAGGCGGTGCCCGTCGGGCGCTAGCCGAGCCGCCGCCGAGAACATTGGCCCTCTTGTCGGCTGGTTGAGCTGGAGAGACGCGACCTCGTTGAGATCCTCGTCCAGCAGGTAGAACTCAGGGCGGCCGCTGGCGGTCCAGCCAGGGCCGAAGACGAGTAGCTTGTCGGTGGCTTCCACGAGGGCGAACAGCCGCGTGTTCCAACGAACCTGGCGACCCGTATCGCGATCGAGCAGCAGCCCGACCTCCGGGCCGGCGGATATCACCCATCGATCGGTTCTGGATGGGAGCCAGAAGTCTCCACCCCCCGCGCCTCCGACCAGGGAGACGACCTCCGTTTCCCCTGTGCGAATGTCCATGAAGATGGCGGCACGCGGCTCGGTGACGGTATCGCCGGGCTGGTACCTTGTCACCGTGAAGGCGCCCGAGAGCTCTTCCAGTGCGGGGCCGGGTGGGAATGTAGGAGTTGGGGCGGGAGGGGCGGGCGTACCGGTGGCCGGTTGGGTGGCGGTGGGGGTGGGGCTGGGGGTGGAGGGGGTGTCGTCGTCCTGGGCGGCGAGGCTGAGGAGGGTGGCGAGGCCGACGACGGTGAGGGCGCCGAAGGCGACGGCGGCGTAACGGAGAGTGCTGGCAGTGGTGAGCGCGGCGAAGAGGCGGCGGGCGGGGGTGGGGCGGTTCGCGAGCCAGTAAGCGGCGGCTTCCTCGCGGGAGGTGGCGCCGAGCTTGTTGAGGATTTCGGAGACGTGAAACTTGGCGCCATCGAGGGTGATGCCGAGGCGTTCGGCGATCTCGCCGTTAGTGAGGCCTTCGGCGAGGAGGTCGAGGACTTCGCGCTGGCGCGGGGTCCAGGCGATGCGGGTGCCGGGCTGGTGGGGCGCGGCCATGTGGTGATGGTAGCGCGGGGTAGGCGCGGGTGAGCTACCCGATGGGAAGTATTACGGGGTGTCAGGGGGCGAGATGTCAGAGGTCAGATGTCAGATGTCAGCCGGCGAGGGTCAGGGTGTCAGGCGGCTTTGCGGGTTTCGGACTGGGGGACGACGGTGAGATGGGAGGAGCGGCGGGAGCATGCGTTGACCGCGAGGGCGAAGCGGGCCCGGGTGGCGACGATCCAGCCGGCCGTCACGACGGCTGTGGCCATTAGCGCGGGCAGGGACTGCATGGCGGAGGAGGTAGCCACGAACAGGAACATGAGGGCGGGCACGAGGAGGTAGGCCCAGGGGGTCACGTACTCGACGTCTGTGAAGAGCCGGACAATCGCGGGCTTGCGGGAGCGCGTGTGAACCTTCGGGACCCACCAGTTGTAGTGCAGCATCGGGAACACCTCTATTGGGACAGTCGGCAGGAGGCAGGGCCGAGTGAAGGGAGGCGGGAGGAGGGAAGCGGGGGAGATTGGGTGACGGCGCGCTCGGACAGGCGGCGAGATAGCCTGTAGACTAGATATAGTGGCCCGGGTGTTGACGACCACAATATGTTGGGGTTAGAGTGCGCCAGCGTTGGTTTCAATTGCTCAGGTGAACAAGCGCTTTACGAAGAGGTTATGACGCGTGCGTTGTCCGTACTGCAGGTTCAGGGACTCGAAGGTGACGGACAGCCGCGCGACGGACGATGGGATCCGGCGGCGGCGGGAGTGTATTTCGTGTGGGGAGCGGTTTACGACGCTGGAGACGACGGTCCTTTCGACCGTGCAGATCGTGAAGAAGGACGGACGGCGGGAGGACTTCAACCGGGAGAAGGTGCTTTCGGGGCTTCGAAAGGCGTGTGAGAAGCGCGGCATCGCTATGGCGGACCTGGAAGCGATCGTGGGCGACATCGAGGCGCGGATTGCGGCAGATGGGCGGGCGGAGGTGCCCTCGGTGGTGGTGGGTGAGCTGGTGATGGACGCGCTGCGAAAGCTGGACCACATCGCGTATATCCGGTTCGCGTCGGTATACCGGGCGTTCGCCGACATTGAGTCGTTGAAGGAGGCGGTGGAGGACCTGGAGGAGGGGAGGGTGGCTTCGTTGGATGAGCAGTCGTTGCAGCTTCCGCTGCTTGGGGAGGCGCCGGGGGGTGGAGGCCGAACAGCTTTAGAACGGCTGAAGGTGGTCGGGAGGGGGACCGGGTGATCTTGGATTTGCGATTTTGGATTTTGGATTGGGACGGGAGCAGGGCGGCCCCCGGCGGCTGCCTAGTGGCCGGGGTAGTGACGGGGGGCGCCGGGGTTAGGGGTGGGGCGTGAGGATCTGGGAGGTACACAACGTGCACCTGGGTGAGAAGGCGATCCTGACGACGCCCGATGGGGAGGCGAACGTGGATGGGCTCGTGCTGACGGAGAAGGCGTATCTCCTGGCGATGAGGGACTTCCGGCCGGGCCAACTGGTGGAGATGGTGCGACGGGAGGGGCCCATGGCAGCGGCGGGGGCGCTGGTGGCGCACTACCGGTCGGAGGAGATGGTGCGGGCGAACGCTGGGAGGTCGTTGGAGTTGGGGAGGGGCCGGACGCCGGGGCCGATCGTGCGGCGGAACGATGAGGTGGGGAGCGAGGTGGCGATGCACGGAGGTGGCGGATGACACTTCCGAACAGACGTTCTATCATCGCGGGGCTGCGCATGGGCGTGCCTCTCCGCGATTGGTCGTAGTCCCCGACAAACGCCCAAGAATTCGCGAAACTGGAGAGGTAGAGCGCAATGACGCAGATGATTGATCGCCCGGAGGCCGAGATGGCCGAGATGTACACCCCGATTCAGCTGAAGATATTCAGGGACCGCTACGCCCTTGGGGACGAGCAGTTCCCGCACGAGGCGTGGTCGCGAGTGGCGAACGCTGTGGCGCGGAACGAGGAGGCGGCGGAGGCGGCTGCCTGGAGCGAGCGGTTCTACGCTCTGCTGCAGGGGTTCAAGTACGTGCCGGGGGGGCGGATCATGGCGGCGATGGGCTCGCCGGCTGGCGTGACGGCGCAGAACTGCTATGTGATCCCGTCGCCGGAGGATAGCCGGGCGGGGATCATGCAGAGCCTGAGCGAGTGGGTGGAGATCCAGTCGAAGGGCGGCGGGGTGGGGGTGAACATCTCTTCGCTGCGGCCGCGGAACGAGCTGGTGAAAGGCGTGAACGGGACTTCGAGCGGGCCGGTTTCGTGGGCGCAGCTGTTCGCGTTCGTGAGCCACGACATCATCATCCAGGGTGGGAGCAGGCGGGGGGCGGCGATGATCATGCTGGATGTGGACCATCCGGACGTATTCGAGTTCATCCACGCGAAGGAGACGCCGGGGGTCCTGGAAGGGGCGAACATCTCGGTGTGCCTGAGCGATGACTTCATGGCGGCGGTGGACCGGGACGCGGACTGGGACCTGAAGTGGAGCGGGAAGGTCTACCGGACGGTGAGGGCGCGGCAGATCTGGGACGAGATCTGCGAGGCGGCGTGGCGGAGCGCCGAGCCGGGCATCTACTTTATGGAGCGGGCGAACAAGGAGGCGAACTCGGGGTACTTCGAGACCCTGATTTCGACGAACCCATGCGGGGAGCAACCGCTGGGCGAGTACGGGGCGTGCCTGCTGGGCTCGTTCAACCTGGGGGCGTTCCTGACGACGGACGCGAGCGGGAACCCTGTGTTCGACTTCGAGGAGTTTGCCAAGTTCATCCCGTACTCGGTGCGGTTCAACGACAATGTGGTGGACCTTTCGAACTACCCGCTGCCGGAGTGCCGGGATTCTCAGCAGCGGATCCGGCGGATGGGCATCGGGGTGATGGGGCTGGCGGACGTGCTGCTGACGCTGAAGCAGCGGTACGGGGCCCGGGAGGCGATCGAGACGACGGAGCGCATCTTCCAGACGCTGCGGGACGAGTCGTACCGGGCGAGCGTGGAGCTGGCGAAGGAGCGTGGAGCGTTCCCGATGTTCGAGGCGGAGAAGTACCTGGAGCGCCCGTTCATCAAGCGGCTCCCGGAGGACATCCGGGAGGGTATCCGGCAGAACGGGATCCGGAACTGCTACCTGCTCACGCAGGCGCCGACTGGGACGACATCGCTGGTGGCGGGCGTGAACAGTGGGATCGAGCCGTACTTCGACTTCGACTACCTGCGGTCGGACCGGACGGGCGACTACAGCGTGACCTCGCAGTGGGCGGACATGTACACGGGCGGGGAGCGACCGGAGTGGCTGGTGGCGGCGAACGACATCACGCCGGAGGAGCACGTGCTGATGCAGGCAGCTGCACAGCGGTACAACGACTCCTCGATATCGAAGACGGCGAACGCGCCGGAGGATCACACGATCGAAGACGTGAAGCGGCTGTACCGGCTTGCGTACGACGAGGGGCTGAAGTCGATCAGCTACTACCGGGACAACTCGCGGCAAACGCAGGTGCTGTACCACAAGAAGGACGAGGAGCCGGTGGCCGAGGTGGACGCGGAGAGCGCGATCCAGGCGGCGACGGAGCTGCTGCGGAAGGCCGGGCGGCCGTGGCGACGGAGGCTGCCGGACGAGCGCCAGGCGATCACGCACAAGTTCCGGGTGGGGGACCAGGAAGGTTACATGACGGTCGGGCTGTTCGACGATGGTTCGCCGGGCGAGGTGTTCATCAACGTGAGCCGGCAGGGGTCTACGGTGAGCGGGCTGATGGACACGGTGGCGATGTTGACGAGCTATGCGCTGCAGTACGGGGTCCCGTTGAGCGCGCTCGCATCGAAGCTGAAGCAGTCGCGGTTTGAGCCGAGCGGGCCGACGGGGAACAAGGAGATCCCGTTCGCGACGAGCATCGTGGATTACGTGTTCCGGTGGCTGGAGCTGCGGTTCGAAGGGGACCGGGCGGCGAACCAGCCGACGTTGCTACCCATCGAGGAGGTGGTGGCAGCGACGGGGGTGAAGCACGAGGTGCAGAGCGGGATGGGCTGCCCGGAGTGTGGCGCGGTGCTGTTCTACGG
>CAYPAZ010000170.1:1482-5598 GCA_964408835.1 uncultured Anaerolineaceae bacterium | reverse complement strand
TCGACCGCCCCGTCTCCGCTCTGATCTTCGTCGACGCCAACCTGCCTCGCGACGGCGCCTCTCGCCTGGACCTCTTCGGCGATGACCCGGAGGTCGCCGCCTTCCGCGCCTCCGCCGTCGATGGCCATATCGAGCCCTGGCCGCCCGCTATCCTCAAGTCCCAAATCCACGACCCGGCGCGCCGTGCCCACTTCGCCGCCGAGCTTGAGCCCACTCCGCTCGCCGTGTACGAAGAACCCCTCCCCGTCCCGGCGGGCTGGAGTTCCGTCCCGTGCGGCTATCTCCACTTCTCCTCCGCCTACGACCGCTCGGCCGCCGAAGCTCGGGCCCGTGGCTGGCCGGCGGTGGAGCTCCCCGGCACCCACATGCACTTGCTCAACGACCCGGCCGCTGTCGCACGCCGGCTCCTTCAGCTCGCCACCATGGGTGAGCCTGAGTGACAGCCATCCGCCACGCAGCGCCCGCCGATATCCCGGCACTGGCCAGACTGGCCGCTTCCAGCTTCGCCAGCACCTATGAGGAGTCCGTCGACCCCACCACGCTCGAAGCCTACATCCGGGACGCGTTTGCCGAAGAGGCCCTGTCTCGCGAACTTGCCACTGCCGGGGCGACGTTCCTCGTCGCCGCCGATGAGGGCTCGCTCCTCGGCTACGCTCATCTCCTCGCCGGTCAGGCTCCCGATTGCGTGCACGCATCGACTCCCCTCGAACTCGTCCGCCTCTACCTCGACCCCGCGGCCGTTGGCACCGGGCTGGGCTCCCAACTCATGGCCCGTTGCCTCCGAGCTGCGGAGGACGGTGGTCACGATGTCCTGTGGCTCGGCGTCTGGGAACACAACCCCACCGCGATCAGCTTCTATCGCCGCTGGGGGTTCTCCCACGTCGGCACTATCGCGTTCAAGCTCGGCGCAGAGACCCAGACCGACCTCGTCTTCCAGCGCCCGGCCGCGCCGTAGTCCCTCCCGCCGCCCCGTATACTCCCCACCGGAGGATCTATGGCCGGAGAAATGAGCCCCGAGGAGCGCGACGCGTTCCTCCGCGAGACCCGCATCGCCAAGCTCGCCGTCCTCAACGCCGATGGCAGCCCCGCCATCATGCCCGTCTGGTTCGAATGGGATGGCGCAAAGGCCCGTCTGTTCACCACTCGTGGCTCGTGGAAGGTCATGCGGATCCAGGCCGAGCCGCGCGTGGCGCTCTCGGTCGAAACTTTCCTCACCCAGGACGAAGCCTGGGTCACCGTCGAGGGCCTCGCCAGCGTTCACGATTCCGGCGGCTTCGAACTCGCGGCGCGCCTCGCGCCGAGATACTACGGCGAAGAGAAAGCTCGCCGCGTCCTCAAAGAGTGGCGCAAGGTCCCCGATTGGGTCCTCATCGAAATCAAGCCTGTCCGCATCCGTTCCCGCGCCCCGGAGCGCTAGCGCCCGATTCCCTCGCGCCAGAAATCGCTCATCGTCTCCACGTGCCCAACGTGCTCCCGCAGGTGCGCCAGCCCCCGCAACAGGCACTCCTCCCCGTTGTAGACCGTCCCGTCCTCCGGTTGCACCACCTCCACGTCGAGCTGCTCCGCCGTCCCCTTCGCCAGCATTCCCCCGAGCCGCCCCCGGTACGTCTCGATGTCCGCCAGCAGCGCCGCCACGCCCTTATCCCGTGTCCCGAACGCCGGCGAACGCCACTCCGCCCGGTACTGCTCGAACGTCATCGGGCGCCCACACGCCTGCCCGACCCAGAAGTCCGTCGCCACCAGTGCATGCGTCACCAGCACGCCCACGGGGTTCCCCGCGGGCAGCGGGTTCCAGTCCGTCCCCTCATCCGGGAATCGCTTCACCGCCTCCGCCATCTGGTCGAGCGAGATGTTGAGGACGTTCCGGCCTGCCTTATGGATCCGCGTCATCCGCCCATCCTACCAGCCTCGGTCTGCGCCCCTTCGCGGTCTCCCACCCTGCGCGAGAAATTCCTTGAAATCGTGGAACTTTCGCCCGGCCCCCGGCGTCTGGTCTACCGAGACGGCGCCCGATGCCGTCCTGGAGGAGTCTGCATGTCTGCATTCCGGGTCCAGGGGATTCCATCCCGCTGGCTGTGGGGCGGGATCGCCCTCGTCCTTGCGCTTGGCGTCTTCACCGGCGGAGCGCTCACCGGCCGCGCGATGGGGGGAAGAGACGAACCAAACATAACGCGCGTCAGCTTCTCAGCTCAGCCACCATCCGGCCCGAACAGTGCCGGCGTCTCCCGAGACGATGCCTCGAAGCCCGGCTTCGCCGGCTCCCCCGCCGAAGCCGCCGATGGCGCCCTCCGCTACTGGCCGTACTGTCCGGCACCACTGCCCGGTGGCGTCGCTGGAAGCACGATTGACCCCTCCGCCGCCGGCATCGCCATGCGCCTGCTCGGCTCTGGCTTCCAGATCCAGAGCGTAGCCCTTCGCGGCGAAGGTGAGTGCGACGAGAACGGCAACGCCACGAACGTGAAGCCTGTCCTCGATACGGGCTGGATCCACACCGCCACCGGCGTCGAGGTCTACGTGACCCAGCGTCCCTCCCAGCAGGTTGCGAACTACCTCGATTCCTACTCCGCCATGGTCTGGGCAGATGGCTACCTCTTCCAGCTCTGGGCCAGCGGCGGCTACTTCTGGCCGCTCATGGAAGGCGATGATGCCGCCGTCCGCGGCCCCAGCGAAGCGGACATGGCCACAGCCCTCAAGGCTGCCGTGACCCAACTCGCGCCCAACGTCCCTGCAGGCTGCTTCTATCGCATCAACCAGGGTAGCTGGGACGACCTCCCCGCTCTCGGCCTCGGCGACCCCCGCGCCGCGATTCCCGCCGGCTACACCGAACACTACGTCACCGTTCGCGTCCTGATCGAGCCCGATGCCGGCTGCGGCACCGCGAAACTCGAGGGCCACTACGGCGCAAGCTTCGATGCCTCGTTCTCCACCGCCGATGGCGGCTGGATCGGTGTCTCCGCTTACCAGGCGGTCGAAGGCCAGAGCTACTACGGCTCCAGCCAGGCAGGCTACATCGCCTGGTCCGATGACAACTGGCAGTACTACGTCAGCGGCTACGGTCGCGATGGCCAGGCCATCGATCAGGCTACCCTCCACGCCATCGCTTTGGCCCTGCAGCCCGGCTTCTCGGCCCAGTGCATCCCGTCCGATGTCGAGATCACCCAGCAGGAGGCGGATGCCGCCGGGTTCCCCGCCCCCGCGGCGCCCGAAGGCTTCACCCTCGAGAAATCGAGCCTTGTCCGGTTCGGCGTCGTCTCCGATGACTGCGATGACGCCGATGATGTCACGAGCGGCTATCGCCTCAACTGGGTCTACCTGTCGGGCGCCAGCACGCTTGAGGTCTACGCCGCCACCGGCGTCGGCGACCTGCCCGAAGAAGAAGCCCGTGGCTACATCTCCGACTACAGCATCCAGTGGCTCACCTCCGCTGGCGTCTGGTACTCCATCAACGCCTACGGCGCCGCCGAAGGCCCCGCCCTTACCCGCGAGCAGCTCATCGCGTTCGCTCAGTCCATCGACCCCGGCCTCGACCCCGACTCGCTCAATGAAGGCGATATCGGTTTCCCTCGCCCCCTGCCCGTTGAGCCCGATGGCGGATCCGGTTCGAGCGGTAGTGCGGCTCCCGCCGTGGACGCCGCCCGCTAATCCCGCACGGCAGACGTGTAGCAAGCGGCCCTCGTCTCAGGCGAGGGCCGCTTTGATCGCCTCGATGTCCGGGATGGGCGTCGGGTCGTGCCCCCTCACCAGCCCCACGTAACAGGACACGAAGTCGGCCCACGCCGATGCTTCCAGCAGCTGCGCCAGCACGCCCCCTCCCCGCAACCGGATCCGGTGCACTGCCAGCCCCCTTCTCTCGAATCGCCCCAGCGCCGCCTCCGACCGGACATCCGCCGGCCCTCGGTAAAGCTGCGACTCGAACCAAACCACCGCCAGTGTGTCCCGCACCTCCTCCACCCCGGCCAGCCCCGCCACGATGTTGTGACTCCCCTCCGGCAGCGTGTCGAACGCCGCCAGCATCTTCCCATTCTCCGCGAGGCTGTTCTTGAACCGCGCCGCCGCCCCCGAGAGGTGCTCGGCTCCTAGCACGATGGGCAGCCGGCCCACCAGCGCCAACGCCAG
>CAYPAZ010000170.1:0-1472 GCA_964408835.1 uncultured Anaerolineaceae bacterium | reverse complement strand
GCTTCGCCGCGTTCCTGACCGTCGGAACACCTGACCCCAGTTCGTACTCCACGGCCGCCTCATGCAATCGGGCAGCCGCCGACACATCCGCGTCGCTCACGCTTCCCGCACCGGCACCGACGCCAAGTCGCAGCAGCGCCGCAAACGTATGCGGCAACGCCGCCCGCGGCATCGATTCGTACGAAACCCCCACGACCGGCACGCCGGCCGCCTCTGCCCGCTCCCCGAGCTTCCCGCCTGATGTAACCGCCACAGCCCTCGACCCAACCTCCAGCGCCCGTCCGAAGATGTTCAGGGTCTCGTCCGTGTTGCCACTGTAGGAGCATGCGATCACCAACGTCCGCTCTCCAACCCACCCCGGCAGCAGGCCCGTCCGCGTCACCACCACTGGCACCGGCGAACCCGGGAACATCGCCTCCAGGTAGTCTCCCGCCCCCGCCGAACCCCCCATCGCGCCGATGACGATCCCGTCACAACCTCCCGCCACCACCGCCGGCACGTCTGCATAGCGCTCCCAGGCCTTCTCGAACTGCGTTCCCGCCGCCTCGGCGTGCCCCAGCATCCCGGATTCGTCCAGCGCCAGGCAGCCGGGGTCGTCCAGCGCACTCACCCCGTGAGCCCTGCTAAAGCCTTCCCTTCCTCCAGCAACGGCCCCACGAGCGCCTCGTCCCGGACCTCCGTGTAAATCCGCACAAGCGGCTCCGTCCCGGAAACCCTGAACAACAGCCATCCCTCGTCGAGCACGAATCGCCACCCGTCCGTTGTGTCCTTACTCCGCACCGGCCGGCCCGCGATCTCCGCCGGGTTGGCGGCGTCCAACCGCTCCCGCACTCGTGCGCTCGCCCCGGCCTCCATCTCGAAGTCCAGCCGGCGGTAGAAGTGCTCTCCCGTGATCTTGAACACTCGCTTGAGCAGCTCGCCTGGCCCCTTCCCTGTCCGCGCCACGAAGTCCAGCAGGAAGAGCCCCGCGAGGATGCCGTCCCGCTCCGGCAGGTGCCCCCGGAACCCGTATCCCCCACTTTCCTCCCCGCCGATGAGCCCGTCCTGCTCCATCATCACAGGTCCGATGTGCTTGAATCCCACCGGCGTCTCAACCACCGGCACCCCATAGTGCGCCGCCAGGAGGTTCGCCATATTCGTCGTCGTAACCGACTTCACCACAGGCCCGCGCAGCTCCCGCTCCCCCAGGAGGTACTCCACCAAGAGCGCGAACGTCCGCAGCTGGTCCACATAGTGCGCCGACTCGTCCACGAGCCCCACGCGGTCGGCATCGCCGTCCGTCGCGATGCCCAGGTCGAACCCTCCGTTCGCCATCAACAACAGGAACTCGCCCAGGTTCGATTCGATCGGTTCTGGCGCCCTCAACCCCGGAAACAGGGGATTCCGCTCGGTGTGGATCTCCTTGATGGTCGTCTTTCCGCCCCCTACCAACTCTGCGAACAGCCCGCCGCCGGTGCCGTACATCGGGTCGA
>CAYPAZ010000169.1:0-5615 GCA_964408835.1 uncultured Anaerolineaceae bacterium | reverse complement strand
CGCCACCGTGCGCCCGGCTTTGTGGATGACCACCGGCTTCCGCGCGGCCGCGGACGCGAGCCCTTCGAAGAAGTCACGTCCATCCGGCACACCCTCAACGTACGCTCCGATGACCCCGGTTGCGCCATCCTCGGCGAGGTATGCGAGGAGGCGGCCCGGCGAAACGTCCATCCCGTTGCCATAGTTCGCCACCTTCCCAAACCGCAAGCCTCTCGCGTTCCCGCGGATGACCACCTCCACCGCGTTGTTCCCGCTCTGGCTGAGGAACGCCACCTCCCCGCGTTCGCGGGGCAGGTCGGGCCGGAACGCGAGCCCCCCCGCCGGGTGGTAGAGCCCCATTCCGTTCGGTCCCAGGATTCGCACCCCCAGTTCTTTCGCCCGCCGCTCGATGTGCCGCTCCAGCTCCGCCGCTCGCTCGTCCCCGGTCTCACTGAACCGGCCCGTGAAGAGGTGCAGGAACGCCACGCCCTTCTGCCCACATTGCTCCAACAACTCCGCCACACCGTCCGCCGGGATGCAGGAAATCACGAGGTCCACCTCGTCGGGGATCTCCAGCAGCGAGGGGTACGCCTTCACTCCCGCCACCTCGGGCGCCCTCGGGTTGATGGGGTAGATGGGGCCCGCGAACTCGAACTCCAGCAGCGAGCGGAGGTAGTCGTGCCCCGGGCTATCCACGTTCGTGGAGGCCCCGGCGATGGCCACCGAGCGGGGGTTGAAGAGCCGGTCAAGCATCTCCGGTAGCCTACAGCCGCCCCCGAAGGCGGGCGAGCCTGGAGGAGCGCCTCGGCTTTGCTAGCGCCGGATGAGTCCCCGCCGATCCGCTTCCTCGATCACCTGCACCACGTTCGTCGCCGCGCCCTTGCGCACGCTGTCCGTCACACACCAGAACGCCAGCCCGCCCGCAAGCGAAGAGTCCGCCCGGATCCTCCCCGCCAGCACCTCGTCCGTCCCGGCCGCGTCCCTGGGAGTCGGGTAGAGTTCTCTCCCCGGCTCGTCCATGACCCGCACGCCCACCATCGATGCCATCAGGTCCCGCGCATGGGAGGGCTCCACCGGCCGCTCGAACTCCGCCCACACGCTCATCGCGTGTCCGTAGAACGAAGGCACGCGGACACACGTCGCGCTGATGGCAACGTCCGGAGCGTGCAGGATCTTGCGCGTCTCGTTCGCCATCTTGATCTCTTCCTTCGTGTACCCGTCCTCCGCGAACACGTCGATCTGCGGGACGGCGTTGAACGCGATCTCGCGCTTCTGCGTCAGCGCAGGCGTTTCCCTGCCGGCGAGGTAGGCCTCGGTCTCCGCACGCAACCCCTCCACCGCCGCCAGCCCCGCCCCCGCGACCGCCTGGTACGTGCTCACCACGATGCGGCGCAACGGGTTCTCCCGGTGGATCGGCGCGAGGCACATCACCATCGGCGTCGTCGTGCAGTTCGGTTGGCTCACGATTCCCCGGTGCCACTCCAGGTCCTCCGGGTTGATCTCCGGGATGACCAGCGGGACTTCCGGGTCCTGCCGGTAGGCGCTCGAATCGTCGATGACGAAGCTGCCGTTCCGTGCCGCGAGAGGCGCATACTCCCGCGAAGCCGCCGAAGACGCGCTGAGGAACACGATGTGGTCGTCGGGCTGGAAGCTGGCGGCGGTGGTCTCCTCCACCGTCAGCCGCTCCCCGCGGAACTCCGCGGTGCTCCCCGCCGACCGCGCCGTGGCCAGCAGCCGGAGGCGGCCAACCGGCACCTGGCGCTCGTCCAGGAGTTTCAGGAACTCCCGCCCGACGAGGCCCGCGCCTCCGACGACGGTGATGTTGTAGGCCTGCACAGATGCTCCCGACGGTCTTGGGGTCTGATTATCGTAGAGCCGCCGGGGGTTGGAGGGGAACCGGGGCTTCACACCCCCTCGGGTATACTGGCCCGAGGAGGAACTCGAATAGTGTTCGGTACTGTAAAGCGGCTTCGCCGCTCGGCCCGAGTGATGCGCACCGGCGCCCGCATCTATGTGGGCTACAAGCGCACCCAGCGCAAAGTGCGGAAGCTCCCCGAAGAACAGCGCGCCGGAGAGTGGGAAAAGCGCCACGAACAGGCAGCCGAACGCCTCTACAAGCTCGCTACTGGGCTCCGCGGCATGTACATCAAGTCGGGCCAGTTCGTCGGCACGCGCTCTGACCTCGTTCCCGCGCCCTACGTGAAATGGCTCTCGCAGCTCCAGGACCGCGTCCCGCCTCACCCCTCCGCGGTGGTCCACAAGACCATCGAACAGGAACTCGGACGCCCCCTGGCGGAGCTCTTCGAGAACTTCGACGACGAACCCATCGCCGCCGCCTCACTCGCCCAGGTCCATCGCGCAACCCTCCCCGGCGGCCGCGAAGTAGCCGTGAAGGTCCAGTACCCGGAGGTCGAAGGCCTGGTGCGGCTCGATATCCGCAACCTCCGAATGATCACCGGCATCGTTGCCCGCTTTGAACGCAACTTCGATTTCCGGACCATCGTCGACGAAATCGGCACCCAGGTCCCCATGGAGCTGGACTTCGAACGCGAAGCCCGCCTCACCACCCAGGTCGGCAAGAACCTCTCCGAGTTCGGCCATATTCGGGTCCCGGCGGTCATCGATGGCTACGTCTCCCGCAGAGTGCTGGTCACGGAGTACGTGCATGGCGCCCGGCTGCTGGATACTGAGCGCCGGGAGGAGTACACCACCGATCCCGTCGCCCTCGCCCAGCGCATCGCCGATGCCTACGGCCATCAGATCATGGTCGATGGCCTCTTCCAGGCGGACCCACACCCCGGGAACATCCTCGTCCTTCCCGGTGGGGACATCTGTCTCCTCGACTTCGGTCTCACCAAGGAACTGCCCGATAACGCACGTCTTGGGTTCGCCCGGCTTGTCCTCGCAGTCGCGAACCGCGACGCGCCGCAAATCGGCGCGGCCTTCAGGGAACTCGGCGTCCGCACCGCAAACGACGACCCGGAGAGCATCCTCGCTATCATGCAGGTCTTCTTCGATGCCCGGCCCGTCGGCGAAGGTGCGGCCGTCCGGAACCTCCGCCACAACCGCGAAGTGCTCCAGAACAACCGCCTCCAAGCCGTCCCCGGCGACCTTGTGCTCCTGGGGCGCGTCGTCGGGCTCCTGCGTGGCGTCTGCGCTTCGCTGGGCACGCCGCTCAGCCCCATGCAGATGCTCAGGCCGCATGCGGAACGCGCCCTCGCGGAACAGCCCGAACCAACTCCAGTCTGAACCGCTCACCCCAAACCACGTCCGGAAGGACTAAAGTGTTGGTGCGGCCAGGGGCCGCATGAGGATGGCTGCCCGGGCTAAGGAATCCGAGGCAGCCTCCGGAACTGAACAGGTTGTGGTATGCCGGACCGCCCCACGGACACCATGGCACCTGGCGCCCGCGCAGACGCGCCCTTGAGGATAGTCATCATCGATGACAGCGAATCCATCCGGGGCGTCCTCCGCCGGGTGCTCGGCGCCCGCCGCGACTTTTCCGTGGTGGCCGACTACGAGTCCGCCAGGGCCGCTGCCCTCTCGATCCGGCAGGACCGGCCCGATGTCATCGTTATGGATCTGCACATGCCAGGCCCCTCCGGGTCCGAGGCCGTGGAGCTCCTCACCGGTGCCTTCGCTGCGCCCATCCTCATCCTCACTGGTTCCGCCCGGAATGCCGACCTCGCCGCCGTGATGGCCGCCGGCGCCCGCGGCTGCGTCCTCAAACAGGTTGATGTCCGTGAGCTTGAGGAAGCCATCCGGATCGTTGCCGCCGGCGGCACGTTCATCGCGAGCGGCATCCGCACCACCGAGACTCCCTGACCTGTGGCCGAGGTACGCACCGCCGTGGCACCATTGCCTCACCGGAGGGACTCATGACGCACGAACCCCAGCCACGCCTCCTCGGCGCTGTCCTCTTCGAGGATTTCGAACTCCTCGACCTCTTCGGCCCGCTCGAAATGTTCGGGAATCTCGGGAGGTGGCTCACGGTTACCACCGTCGCCGAACACGCTGGACCCGTGAAGAGCGCCCAGGCCGCCTCGGCGCTCGCCGAAGTCAGCTTCGAAGGGGCCCCTCAGTTCGACCTCCTGCTCATCCCCGGCGGCCGGGGCACCCGGGCCGAAGCTAAGAACCCCGCCATGCTCGACTTCGTCCGTCGCCAGGCAGCCGCCACGGAGATCACGATGACTGTCTGCACCGGCACCATGATCCTCGCCGCGACTGGCCTCCTCGATAACCTCAGGGCCACCACCAACAAGGCCATCTTCAAGGAGGTCGCGGGCGCTTTCCCCACGGTCGACTGGGTCGAGCAAGCACGCTGGGTTGATGAGGGCAGATTCGTGACCGCCAGCGGGGTCTCGGCGGGCATAGATATGGCCCTTGCCGTCATCTCCCGCCTCTGGGGAGAGGAGGTGGCCGAACGCATGGCCACCCTCACGGAGTACGACTGGCACCGCGACCCCTCCTGGGACCCGTTCGCGGAGGTACACGGGTTGGTTACCGAAAGGTGACAGGCCGGGCACTCCACGCTCATTGGTTCGTCTCGTAAGACTATCGCCGGTATGATCGACCGCATCACGTTCTGGGAGTGTGCCTTCGTGGCTTCGAACCTGCGCCTGCTCTGCGCTCTTGCTCTTGTCCCTCTCCTTCTCGTTTCAGCCGTCGCCTGTGGAGGGGACGATGACGATGACAGCAACGGCTCCGGGAACAACACTCCGGCCGGCAACGGGGGCGGCGGTGGCAGTGGCGGGAACACCTGGTCGGGCGAGTTCGAGACCGGCACCGAGGTAAGTCTCGAGCTCTGGGTAGATGCATCTGACCCGGCTCTCGCCGATTTCGAGTCGTTCCGCGAAGCCACCGGCACCCCGCCCGTGCTCTACGCCCGGGCGACGGCAACAAACACCGGCACCGAGCCCGACACCAGCCGCTTCGCCACCCTCACCGGCTCCGATGGCAACATATTCGCCGATGACACCGTCGAGGTCGTCTTCCTCTGCGCGCGTCTCGACAACTGGATGGATAACGCCGGGGAGCGCACCACGGCGCTCATCCAGCAGTGGTCGGACCTGATCGAAGGGCCGTGCAACGGTGACATCCTCGCCGGCCCACGCATCGACCCCGGCCAGACAGTCACCTACTTCCTCGTGTTGGAAGCGGAGACCGGGCCCACCTTCCAGAGAGTCTTCATGGGGCTCGGGAACGAACTGCGTCGCTAGGCCGCAACTCCAGGCCCGCCGATAGCCCCGTTTGCCGCGGCGGGCCGAGCACTGTCTACTACCCCCGCATCCATTGATTGCGGAGGGATCCCTTGGAATTCGACCTCGCAAGCGTCGACTACATTCTCACCACCACTCGCTCAGTCCGAAAGCGGCTGGACTACTCCCGTCCGGTGCCCCCGGAGCTCATCGAAGAATGCATCGACATCGCCATCCAGGCGCCCACCGGCTCGAACGCCCAGGGCTGGCACTGGGTCGTGGTGACTGACCCCGGAAAGCGCAAGGCCATCGCCGATATCTACCGCAAAGGCTTCGAAGGCTACGCCAACCGCCCGCCGACCGTGTACGCCGACGACGACCCCCGCCACGTCGCCCAGCCGAAAGTCCGCGATTCGGCCACCTACCTCGCCGAGACCA
>CAYPAZ010000168.1:0-5666 GCA_964408835.1 uncultured Anaerolineaceae bacterium | reverse complement strand
CAGCTGACACACTGTCCCCGAAAACACGTCCCGGATGCCGTACTCGCCCTGGTGGTACACCGAACAGGGCATCAACCGCCGCTGGTCCAGCAACACCGCCTCCACCATCGCGATCGTCGCCGCCGAAGGCGCGAAGTACGCGCTCCCCGTCTTGTACAGCTCGCCGATTTCAGCGCCGCCGCGCATCGCCCGCTGCACCAACTCCTCGACCTGCGGTGCGGTCATCAGGTCCGTCAGCGGCACCCCGCCGACGCGCGTCTGGCTCACGACCGGCACCATCGTCGTGTCCGTGTGCCCGCCGATGACGTACCCATGCACGTCCGCGGGCGAAACCCCCAGCGCCTGGGAGATGAAGTACCGGTACCGGGCGCTGTCGAGCATCCCGCCCTGCCCGATCACTCGCTCACGGGGAAACCCGGAAGCCTGTTTCGCAACCTGGCACATCGCGTCCATGGGGTTCGAGAAGATGATGATGACCGAGTTCGGCGATGCCTTCGCCGCCGCCTCGACCTTCACCCGCACGATGTCGGCATTGCCGTTCAGCAACTCCTCCCGCGTCATGCCAGGCTTTCGCGGGGCTCCCGCGGTGATGACAACGACATCGGAGCCGGCAGTCTCGTCCCAGCCATCCGTCGCGCTGATGCTGGAGCTGTAGCCCAGCCACGGGGCCGCCTGCCCCTCGTCCATGGCCTTGCCGTGGTGCATGGTGCCCGCGAACTGTGGGTCGTCCTGCAAGACGACATCGCAGATATCGCGTTCGATGAGGCGCTGGGCCATGGCGCCGCCAGTCATCCCGGCGCCGACGATTGTGACCTTCTTCCGGGCCATCCAGTCTCCTTCTGCCAATGAGGGGGTGAGCCGCAAGGATAGCAGCCCGTCACGCTAATGACTGCGCGGTGTGCCCGCACCGGGCGTGCCATTGCTGCGTCATCGAGAAACGGCCAGCCTCTTGATCAGCTGCTTCGCGACGCGGCGCAGCGGGCGGGCATCCCTCTCCTCGGGCCCTTGAGTTGATGGCGGTCTCCCCCGCGGGGACCAGGCCCCGGAGCCGACCGGCCCCGGCTACCCGCCGTTCTGCGATTTGAACTCCGCGATAACCTTCTGCGCCACGTTCCCCGGGACCTCGCCGTAGTGGTCGAAGTTCAGCTCGAACGCACCCCGGCCCTGGGTGATGGACCGCAGGTCTGACGCGTACCGCTGGACCTCTGCCAGCGGTACCTCCGCATCCACCACGCTGCTACCGCCTTCCGGGGTGATGCCCTGGATCTTCGCGCGCTTCGTGTTCAGGTCGGAAACCACATCGCCCGCGAACTCGTCAGGCACCCGCACCCGGATAGTCATCACAGGTTCAAGCAATGCCCCCCCGGCCGATGCCACCGCCTCCTTGAGCGCCTGCGACGCGGCCAGCTTGAACGACATCTCGCTCGAGTCCACCGGGTGGTGCTTCCCGTCGAACAGCACGACCTCGCAGTCCGTCAGCTCGTTGCCCGAAAGCACCCCTTCGCGAGCCGTCTCCATCACGCCCTTCTCGACAGCGGGGATGAACTCCTTCGGCACCGAGCCGCCCACGACCTTCTCCGTGAAGACAAGCCCGGACCCACGGGGGAGCGGCTCGATCCGTAGCGCGACCCGGCCGTACTGGCCGTGGCCCCCGGTCTGTTTCTTGTGCGTGTAGTCCGCCTGCGATGACTTCGTCACCGTTTCCCGGTAGGCCACACGGGGGATGTTCAGCTCGACGTCCACGTTGAACTTCCGCCGGAGCCGTTCGATGGTCACATCCAGGTGCGCATCGCCCAGGCCCGAGAGGATCATCTCGCCCGTGGCTTCGTCACGCGAAAGGCGCAGCCCGGGGTCCTCCTCCACCAGTCGTTGCAGGCTCGGTCCGAGCTTATCCACCGCCGCCTTCGAGGCAGGCTTCACGGCCATCGAAAACACCGGGTTCGGGAACTTCATCTCCGGAAGCTGGAACTGCTGCTCCTTCGTCGCTAGCGTGTCGCCTGTGCCGGTCTGGTTCAGCTTCGCCACCACCCCGATGTCTCCCGCCTGCAGCTCGGGCACGGCGATCTGTTCTTTCCCCCGCGCGAGATACAGAGTCCCCAGTCGCTCGTCCGCACCCCTGTTCACGTTCCACAGGTGCGAGTCCGACTTCACCGTCCCGCTGATTACGCGCATATAGGTCAGGCGGCCTACGAACGGGTCCGCCGAGGTCTTGAACACCAGGGCAGCGATAGGCCCCGCCGGGTTGGCGGTGAGTTCCACATCGCCCGCTGGCGCCGGGTCGCGGTCTGAGGGCGCCGGGCCAGAGAAGGCGATGTTGTGGAGCAACTGGCGCACCCCCACCACTCTCGCCGCCGCGCCGCAGGCCACGGGGATCAATGAACCGTCGTCGAGGGCGAGATGGAGCACTCGCCGCAGCTCGTCTTCGGTCAGCTCGTCATCAGCGAAGTACTTCTCCATCAGCACCTCGTCCGTCTCGACGATGGCCTCGATGAGCTTCCCGCGGAGCTGCTCCGCGTGCTCGGCAAGTTCCGCGGGGATGGGCGCCTCCTCGCCCGCATCGCCGACGTACGCCTTCATGTGTAGCAGGTCGATCACGCCATTGAAGGAATCGTGCGCACCGATCGGGAGCTGCAGCGGGGCCACCTTCGGCCCCCACTTCGCCTGGAGGCGCTCGAGCACGGAGTCGAAATCCGCGTTCTCACGGTCCATCCGGTTGACGAGGATCATCCGCGGGAGCCCTGCCTGCTCCGCGATCTGCCAGGCACGGTCCGTACCCACCTCCGGCCCGGATACTGCGTCCACCAGCACCAGCGCCAGGTCAGCCGCGTACGCGCCGCAAATCACTTCGGAGATGAAGTCGGCATACCCCGGCGTATCGAGGAAGTTGATCTTCCGCCCCTCCCACTCGACGGGCACGACGGAGAGATTGATGCTGAACTTCCGCTTGTGCTCGTCCTCGTCGTAGTCGCCCACCGTGTTCTGGTCTTCTACTGAGCCCATGCGCGTGGTCGCGCCGGAGGCGAAGAGGGCCGCCTCGCACAACGTCGTCTTGCCGACGCTTCCGTGGCCAACGAGCACGACGTTCCGGATGTCTTCCGTGGCATAGACGTTCATTAGGCGGGCCCTCCGGCGCGGTGGGATGGGTTATGGCGCGTGAGGGGATTCTACGCACCCCGGCGATCCCCTCTCAAGGCACCCCCCATCATCTGCTGACCCGCGCTAACCGGGGCTGTACGCTGGAACGTGGAGAGGTGCCCGAGTGGTTTAAGGGAACCGTCTTGAAAACGGTCGTGGCTAACCCCCACCGTGGGTTCGAATCCCACCCTCTCCGCCACCACGCGCTGAGAGTCAGTCTCGGGTACACATCCGTTTCGGTGGTAGAATGCAGCCCAACTCCGGTTGGTGAGTGACGAACATGCCCCATCAGGTAGCTGAGCACCTCGGGTACGTCCACCTCATACTGTCCGGACTGCTCGACTCCGGCACCACAGCCTTCGACGGTCCGGACGCCGACGCGATCTTCGGCCACGACCATGTCCTCGTGGACTACACCGATGTCACCGGGTTCCAACTCGATGTCCAGCAACTGGCTGACCTCGCGCTGAGGACCGAGCGCCGCGGAGTCCGCGTAGCCATCTGCGCTCCCGCCAACTTCCTCTACGCAGTCAACCGCCAGGTACTGCTGCTTTCGGGCGTCCGCGAAGGCGAAACCGCCGCCGTCTTCCGCGACCTGGAACAGGCCCGCAGCTGGCTGCTGGCGGCCTGACCCCGGTAGACCCATCCCCTGCCCCTGCGTACGCTGGCCCCGCATCCTCTCTCCGGAGTAACCCGTGAAGCTTCACGAGTACCAGGCGCGCGATCTCCTCGCCGACCACGGCGTCGCAGTCGCCGCCGGCCGCGTCGCCACTACCCCCGCCGAAGCCCGAGCCATAGCCCGGGAACTCGGGGGCAAGGTGGTCATCAAGGCCCAGATCCACGCCGGCGGCCGTGGCAAAGGCCGCCTCGTTGAACCGTCCGGGGCCGCCGCCATGTACGAAAAGCTCCTCGCCGATCCCGCCAACAACGCCGGCCAGGTCGTCGGCGAGCGCGTCGGCGGCGTCCGGCTCGCCAACTCCCCCGACGACGCAGAGCGCGAAGCCGCCGCCATCCTCGGCAAGCGCCTCGTCTCCATCCAGACCGGCCCCGAAGGCCAGCTCGTCAAGCAGGTTCTCGTCGCCGAACAGTCCGAGATTGCGAAGGAGTACTACCTCGCCATCACCGTGGATGGCGCCCTCGGTGGTCCCCTCGTCATGGCTTCTACCGAAGGCGGCCAGGAGATCGAGGTCGTCGCCCACAACAACCCCGATGCCATCGCGCGCGTCGCGGTGAACCCCGCCGCGGGCTTCCAGCCCTATGTCGGCCGTGAGCTCGCTCAGCGCCTCGGCTTCGAAGGCGACCAGGCCACTCAGTTCAGCGCCCTGCTCAAGGGCCTATACGAAACCTTCATCGCCACCGATGCCAGCCTCGTCGAGATCAACCCCCTCATCCTCACGCCCGATGGCCGCGTCCTCGCCCTCGACGCCAAGGTCACCATCGACGACAACGCACTCTTCCGCCACCCCGACCTCGTCGCCCTGCGCGACAAGGACCAGGAAGACCAGCTCGAAGTCCTCGCCCAGGAACTCGGGGTTTCCAACTTCATCAAGCTCTCCGGGAACATCGGCTGCATCGTGAACGGCGCCGGCCTCGCCATGGCGACCATGGACACCATCAAGCTCTCAGGCGGCGAACCAGCCAACTTCCTCGATATCGGCACCGTCAACGACCCCCAGCGTGTGGTGAACGCCATCAAAGTCATCCTCGAAGATCCCTCCGTGAAGGCCATCCTCGTGAACATCTTCGGAGGCATGGCGCGCGTGGACATCATCGCCCAGGGCGTCATCGAGGCTCACCGCCAGCACAAGATCGAGGTCCCGGTGGTCGTGCGGCTTGTCGGCACCAACCTGGCGGAAGGCGAAGCGCTAATCAACGAGTCAGGGCTGCCCCTCATCCGCGCCTCCGAACTCGGCGAGGCCGCGAGGAAGGCCGTCGAGGCTGCTGGCAGGGCGGCCTAGCACTTCCCGCAACCATGTCTCGCGCGACCATTCGCCCGGCATCGCTCGAAGACCTCCCTGCGCTGCTCGACCTCTACGTTCAGCTGAGCGCCACCAACGCTGCGACGCAGCCGGCCCGGGCCGCCGCCGGCCTCCGGCGGATCCTCGCGCGCGAGGACATCTCACTCCTCGTCGCCGAGATCGATGGCCGCGTCGCGGGGACCGTGATGCTTGTCGTGGTCCCCGGTCTCACCCACAACGCTCGCCCCTGGATTCAGCTCGAGAACATGGTCGTGGATGGTTCCATCCGCCGCTCTGGCGTTGGCCGGGCTCTTCTCGCTGCGGCGTTCGACCTCGCCCGCGAGCACGACGCTTACAAGATTCAGCTCGAGAGCGCTGCCTATCGCACGGAGGCCCACGAGTTCTACGAGGCTGCCGGCTTCACCCGTGCAGCCATCGGCTTCCGTCGCTACTTCGACTGACGGCTAGCCTTTCGCCCGCTGACCCTCAGCCCCCCGCGCCCGGCGTTCCATCATGCACTGCCGGCGTGGGCTGCGGTTCCGGATCCCCGGCCCCTCTCGAGCCTCCCGGTGG
>CAYPAZ010000167.1:0-5685 GCA_964408835.1 uncultured Anaerolineaceae bacterium | reverse complement strand
CGCCGGGCGATGGCGCTCGGCTTCGACGAAGTGGTAGTCGCGGCTCGCCAGGACCCCACCGCCGACTGGAACCTGCCACGGCCCGTTGCGTTCACACCGCTGGCGGGAGTCGGGGAGCGAGGCCCGGTGACGGTCATCGCCGGCTGCCTGGGAGAAGGCGCGGGCGAGTTCATACCCGGGTCGCTCCCAGCCGCGGCACTGCTGGTAGACCTCGGGACCCCGCGAAACTTCGCAGCGGACCAGCCCGCGCGGGTCGTCACCATTGCCGGCATCCTCGCGGGCGAGGACGGCCACGCCAGGACCCACCGTGAGCACCTCGCGCTGGAGCTCTCACGACTGGTCCACGAGCGGCTCGACCGCTCCGAGCGAGCCCACCACTCCGGGCTCCGGGATCTCCGCGCCGAGGTGGAAGCACTGCGGCGGAGGGAGCTCGACCGGATCCGCCGGCTTCACCCCGAGATCCCCGAGCGCACGGCCGAGACCATTACACGGTCGCTCGTGAACCGGCTCTTCCACGAACCCTCGCGCCGCCTCCTCGAACTGGAGGACCCGGACCTCACAAGCCGGTTCATCGAAGTCTTCACCCCGGCGCCCGGTTCCCCGGCCGGAGGCAAGGGTCCGTGACCGCCCCCAGCGTCCCTGTCTCGATCCACGACCCCATCAACGTCAGGCTGCTGGCAGTTTCCGAGGACCGGCTCCAGGGCTTCCAGCCCGACCCCATCGGGGAAATCGCGCGGCTTGCGGGCCTCGACGAGCAGGTCGTTGTCGAACGCATCCGCGCGATGCTCGAAGCGGGCGTGATTCGCCGCGTCAGACAGACGCTCCTCGCCACGAACCTCGCCGCGGGAGCGCTGGTCGCCTGGGAGGTTCCTGCCGAGCGGCTGAACGCCGCCTTCGACTATATGTTCGAGAGCGACCCGTTCTCCGGGCACGTAGTTATCCGCTCAACCGATGGACAGACCGCGGGTTCGAAGTACCGGCTCTGGACCACGGTCAAGGTGCCACAGGGGTTCTCGCTCCAGAAGCACGCCGAGTTCCTTACCGCGGCCACCGGCGCGCTCTCGTTCCGATTGATGCCCGCGAAGTGTCTCTTCGCGCTCGGCGTCGGCCATACCCGGAGGCGAGGGCTCGAGCCCGGCAGCCGCGCGGATGTGCCCGCCGATGTCGTCGACACCACCCTCGTTGAACTCGACGCGCTTGAGTGGCGCGTCCTCGAAGCGCTCAAGCGCGAGTTCGCTCCCGAAGAGCTCTGCAGCGACATCTGGCGTCCCCGCGCCGGGCAAGCCGGAGTCCCACTTGAGACGTTCCTCGAGGTTGGCGGGACGCTCAGCGAACGAGGAGTCATCGGCCGCTTCTCCACGTTCCTCGAGCATGTGAAGCCGGTCGGGAACGACGAGCGAGTGACCCGGTACAACGCCCTGTTCCACTGGGCCGTCTCCCCCGGCCAGGAGATTGCGGCCGGGCGCGAAGTCGGCCGGCATCACATCATGACTCACGCCTACTGGCGCGAGGGCGGTCCCGAGTTCGGCAACGTCAACGTGATGGGTGTCGCCCACGGGACGGAGAAGGACACGGTCCTCGCGCACAAAGCCGCCATCGACCGCCACCTGGCCGAGGCCGCCATCGACGTCTCCTACACCAACGTCTTCTGGGGCGGGCGCAGCGAGATCAAGCCATCGGAAGTCGTCCCGGGGGTATACGAGCGCTGGTGTGCCGCAAACGGCATCGACCCCGACGCCATGCGCGAGTAACCAGCCACCCCCGCCCCCTGCGACGGTTCTGAAACGTCGACCCGCATCCGGTTGACCCTCCCGGAACGAACCCGCCGCTACGGTTCGTGGACTCCCACAGGTAGCGCCCACGAGAGGAGCTGACCGATGGCTAACGCGAACTGCACTCACCGCTGGAGGATCGAGTCCCCCCACGGTACCCCAACCCTCGCCGGCTCGTGCCGGCTGTGCGGGGCCAGGCGCGAGTTCCCTGCTTCCGTCGAGCCTTACCCGGCAGATGGGTCATGGGCTTCACCGCTCTCCCGCCGGGGACGCGAGGCCGCCCACGGCACCGCCGAGCCAACGCGCCACGGACATCAACGCGTTCGCCACGAGCGGCGAGCCGCCCCGGAGCGCGCACGCCGCCGCTAGCCTTCAGCTGGCGAAAGGATGCCGTCCACCAGGCCAAGGAACTCAAGCACGTCGAGCGGCTTGGTCAGGTACGCGTGGGCACCCGCGTCCAGCAGCCTGCGCACCTGGCCCGGTGTCGCATCGGCTGTCGCGATGACGACCGGTATCCCGGCCGTGACAGGGTTCGCCTTCAGGGCCCGCAGTACCATCTCACCGGAGATGTCCGGAAGGTGCAGGTCCACCAGGATAAGGTCTGGCTGGTGCTCCTCGGCGAGTTCCACGCCCAGCCTGCCCTGCATCGCCGGGAGGAGCCGCAGCCCCGGCCTCCGTTCCAGGATCTTTTCTACCAGCCTGAGGTTGCTCAGGTTGTCCTCGACGTAAAGTACCGAGCCGCTCACGGCGCCTTCCAGCACCGCCGCTGGCGCGGCGGCGTCTGCGTCTGCCTCGGCCTCCTGCCCCAACTTCAGGTCGACCCAGAACACGGACCCGGCTCCCGGTTCGGAGTCGACGCCGATCCTGCCCGCCATCGCTTCGACCAGCCGCTTCGAAAGAGCGAGCCCAAGCCCCGTGCCTTCCACGGAAGTTGACTCGGCGCCCAGGCGGTCGAACGCGTTGAACAGCCTCGAGAGCAGCTCCGGAGCGATCCCGGGACCGGAATCGGACACAGTGACCCGGACCTCGTCCGCGGACCTTTGCCCGGCCGCGATGACAACCGATCCGCCGGGCCGGTTGTACTTGATCCCGTTCGAAGCGAGATTCAGCAGCACCTGCTTCAACCGCTGCTGGTCAACCATCACGTGGGTGCCCGCCGGGACCGCCCCCATCCCGACCGAGACATCGCGCGGAGTCGCGAGCGGGCGAACGAGATCCACCACCTCCTCGATGACCCGGGCCAGTGGAACCGACTCCACCGAGAGCGCCATGCGGTTGGACTCGATCCGGGAGATGTCCAGCACATCATCGATGATGCCAAGCAGGTGCCGCCCCGCTTTGATGATCTGGCCCACGCTCTCCTGGTGGTCGGGCTCCAGGTCGTCGAGGTCGAGTAGCTGCGCGAATCCGATGATCACATTGAGGGGAGTCCGCAGCTCGTGGCTCATCCGGGAGAGAAACTCGTTCTTCGCGCCATTGGCTTCCTCGGCTTCGCGCTTCGCCCGCAGGAGCGCCTCCTCCATCTGCTTGCGTTCGGTGATATCGGTGAGGATTCCGCAGAGGTAGGTGCGGTCGCCCATGAGGCTCGTGAGCGGATACTTCTGAGCTACGAACGTGCGAGAGGACCCATCCGGCCCAGGGAGGACCTCCTCCCATTGCCGGGGGCCGGCGCCCGCGAGAGCGGCGGCATCGTTACGGGAGAGTTCCGCGACCACCGGGGGCGGGAACAAGGCCTCATCGGTCGCCCCGAGAATCTGGTGCCTCGGCTGGCCCGTCACCTCTTCGAAGGCGCGGTTGATGAGCAGGTAGCGGCCGGAGCCATCCTTGACGTAGATGGCGGCTGGCGAGACATCCAGGATCCCCTGGAACCGCGCTCCAACAGCTTCGAGTGCAGACCGGGCATCCGGGGAGAGTCCCTCAACCGCGGACGTTCGTCGCGGCGCTTCAGACACGCTCGCCACCGCTGGACATGCTGTGCGGAGCACCCACGGGGTCGCCCCGCGCCGCGGCGAGGATAGCGTCGCGCAACTCGATCATGTCGGCCCGTTTGACCACATATCCCCACGCGCCGGCGTTCAGCGCTTCGGCGATGGATTCTTCATCGGCAGAGCCGCTGACCATCAGGACGGGAGTCTCGTCTCCCCGCGCCCTCATCGCGCTCACCACATCGGCGCCGGTCATATTCGGCATGTGGAAGTCCATCACCACCACGTCGACAGCCGTCCGTCGTAGCTCTCGGAGCGCGGTCATACCGTCGGCGCACTCCCCGACCAGCTCCAACTCGGGGCGGGCGCGGAGCAAGCGGCCCACCACGCTGCGGAGAGTTTCGTGATCCTCTACCAGGAGCACCCTGACGGGCGCGGAAGCTAGGGTCATGCGCGCCTCAGCCTGAGACGAGCCGACGGACCAGGCAGGTTCAGAATGCGGGCGCGTGGAAGCCTGGACACTATGTCGACCGGTGGCTGCTGATAGGCTTGCCCGCCACCTCAGTGAAGTCAATCAGGGTTTCGCCTTACGCCGGTGACGACACGGTGACAACCGACTCTCTGGCCAGGCAGGCGAGACTCTGCTGACGCCTACGAGGGGAACGGCCACGGCGTGACGGCAACGCTCTACGCGGTACACCCACAGCATACGTCTACGACGAAGCCGGCAAGCTCAAAAACGTCGGTGGCCAGACCCTGATCTATGACGACAACGGCAACCTGCTCACCGACGGCCACGGGACCTACGCGTGGGACTACCCAAGCCGCCTGAGCAGCGCCACGGTCAGCAGTATCACCACCACCCCACCCTATGACGGCATAGCAGCGCGGCCGGGGTTGTGGCGCGGCAGCGATCGGCCCCCGAGGTCGTCGAAATGGCCACGAGCAACCGTGGCGAGCAAGTGGTTCCGAGCCCGACGAGGCGGCTTCGGCCGACCTCCGCCCAGTACTCGGCTTAGGGAGCGGCGACCTCAACCAGTACGCCACCCTCACCGACGACGGTCCGCAGCAGCGGCCGCTCTTTGAAGCCAGCTAAATTACGATGTATCCGGTAATGATAAGGATAACCACGACCACAACCACGAGGATCAAGAGGCTCTGTGTAGACATGTGTTGCTCCAGCGACGGGGCGGATGGGCCAGTCTAGCACACACTCTCGGCCCCAACGGCACGCGCGAGGAGGGCACGGATCGGCCGTCCGAAACGGTGGACGCCATCGGGCGGGAATCAGCGGGCTCCGAGAGCACCGCAACCGCACCGCCGACATCTGAGATGGGACCGGCTGCGAAGGCGCTTCTGCGCACTATCACCAGTTCGTGCGGGGGCGGATGGACCGAGGTCCGAGCCTTGACGGCGCTGCCCGCGCTCCGCCTGCAGAGGGAGCCGCCCCCTTGCATGACCATTGTTTCAAGCGAGCAGTGGTGCCACGCCCTGTAGAGTCTGGAGCTACTCAATCGGAGGGGATCCCATGACTGAATTAGCACCCTTCATGAATCCAGCAACCCTGGCAGCGCAACACGCCTGGCTGACATCAAGACTGCTGACCGTTTGCGAGTGGGGCGTCGATGGACTCACGCACGAGCAGTTCAACGATACGTTCGACGATCGGACGAACTCGGTTGCCTTCGACGTCTGGCACGTGGTGAGGACCGTGGACAACATCACCCACTTCGTCTTCGAACGCGAAGAGCCAGTGTGGCTCGCGAAAGGCTTCGACCAACGCTGGGGGCTCCCCCGCGTGGCGCAGGGCACCGGCCAACCGAGTGAGGAAGCGTACCGCCTCATCTTCCCGGAGCCTGAGGAATTCAAGGAGTACATCAGTGCCGTCGCCGAAAGTGTGGTCCCGCGCGTCGGCGCGATGTCCGGCGACTATCTTGCCGAAGTCGTCTTCATCCGCCCCTGGGGAGAAGTCCGGCGCGCCGAGGCCA
>CAYPAZ010000166.1:0-5810 GCA_964408835.1 uncultured Anaerolineaceae bacterium | reverse complement strand
TCCTTGTGGGGGCCGGCAATTCGGGCGCAGAGATAGCCAAGGAAGTCTCGCAGCGACATCAGACCTGGATGGCCGGGCGGGACGTGGGGCAGATACCGTTTCGCGTCAACAGCTTCCTCGGACTCAACTTCTTCGGTCCGCTGGTCCTCCGGGTGATGTTCCATCGCATGCTGACCCTGAGGACGCCGATGGGCCGGCGGATGCGCCCGAAGGTGCTTCAGCAATCAGGGCCGCTGATCCGCGTGAAGCGGAAGGAGCTAGCGGCTCTTGGCGTCAATTTCGCGCCACGGGTGGACGGGGTCGAGGACGGGAAGCCTAGAGTCGAAGACGGCCGGGTGCTCGACGTGGCCAACGTCATTTGGTGCACCGGATTTCATCCTGGCTTCACGTGGATCGACTTGCCGGTGCATGGAGAGCTGGAGCCAGCTCACCGCCGCGGGGTGGTCGAGAAGGAACCCGGACTCTACTTCGTTGGCCTTGAGTTCCAGTACGCACTCTCGTCGGAGATGATCCAAGGGGTGGGGCGCGACGCCCGTTACGTCGCGCGGCACCTCGCGAAGCACCGCCGCGCGAGCTAGCAGCCGGGCGCAACGGACCGGACGGCTTCCACCCTCACGGAGAGGGTGGAAGCTGCCGATTATCCAGACGTGGAACCTGAACTTGCAGTAGGCAGCGAGGCGTTCGTCATCGTGCGCGGGCCTGGAGGGGAACCCGAGGTCTTCGATGGCTTCGTGGTGGCGTTCGATGATGGGGCGCTGGTCATACGCCCGGTGGCAACGGCGAACGGCCACGAACCATTGCGAGGAGCCGCGCGTGAGACTGTCACACCTCGCCCAATCGTCCAGCGGCGGAGCGAAGGGCGCTATCCGACATGGATCGAGGGGACCATCTACCCGGAAGGGAGCCGCAAGGGCCAGCCTGCGGTGATCAGTGACCTTTCGACGCACGGGGCCTCGGTCGAGACCAGCGAGTGGGGCCACGTCGCCCGCTTCAGGCTGACCATCCCCTACGGGAAGCGCACCATCACCGTAGAAGGCTCGATAGTCGGCGAGGACAACGTGCTTCGCGGCGTTCTGTTGCATACGCGTTTCGGGCACCTGGACGAGCGCGAGCGACAGATGCTGGCGGACATCGTGGACGTGAACCGTGCGACGTTCGCGGAGGCGCAGGAGCACCTGGCCACCAAACACATCGGCCCGAACCACGGCTAGGGAGTTGCTCCAACCGGCACTCGTCGGGTAAGACTCGCGGGTGACCGAACGCCGTCCTTCGCGCCAGAGTCTCGCGGTGCGGCGGCGCATCCTCCCGACGCAGACGGTTTCCCTCCCCCGGATCAAACCTGCGCGCACGCTCGGGACCGGCGCGGCGGGCCTCATGATCGGCTTTGGGCTGATCATCCTGACCGGGACACTGCTGCTCTGGATGCCCTACAGCGACGCGGATGGGCAGAATACGGGGCTCCTTGAGGCGCTCTTCACGGCGGTTTCGGCGATCTGCGTGACGGGCCTGGTGGTGGTAGACACCCAGACGAACTACAACTTCTTCGGTGAAGCCGTGATCCTCGTGCTCATCCAGGTTGGCGGGCTGGGATACATGATGGGCACGAGCATCATCCTCTGGGCGCTGGGGCGCCAGTTGGGGCTCAAGGACCGGCACATGCTCCGGGTGTACTACGGGGCGCCGTCCATGGGCGAGACGCTGGCGTTCGCGAAACGGGTAGCGATGTTCGCCTTCGCGTTCGAGGCCGTGGGAGCTGTAATCCTCTACGCGGCGTTCCTGGAGACGGGACTGGGGTGGGACACGTCCATCTGGTGGGCGCTGTTCCACTCGCTATCGGCGTTCAACAACGCAGGGTTCAACCTGACCAGCGCGGACATGCTGCCTTACCGCGACGACCCCGGGGTACTTATGACGCTGGCGGGGCTTGTCATCCTCGGGGGGCTAGGCGCGGTCCCCGTGTTGACGCTGTTCGCGCGTCGCAGCTGGGTCCGGTTGCCGCTGGACCACAAACTGATCTTCGGGACGACGGCCCTGCTGCTGACCCTCGCAACGGGGTTCTTCCTCGTCGGGGAGTGGGACAAAGAGCTCGCGCCGGTGGCCCCGGGCTACCGTCCGTTTCTGGCGTTCTTCCAGGCCGTGGTGCCAAGGACAGCGGGCTTCAGCGCCATCGACACCGCCAACCTGGACTCTGAGACGAAGCTCGCGAACATCGGGCTGATGTTCGTTGGGGGCGCGGCTGGCTCGACGGCTGGGGGCCTCAAGGTGGGTGCGTTCGCGCTGCTGTTCGTCGCGATCCTCGCCACGGTCCGGGGACGGGAAGAGGTGACGATGTTCCGCCGCGCGATCCCGCCAATGATTGTGCGCCAGGCCCTGACGCTGGCACTCCTCTTCGTGGCGATGATCTTCGGGACGGCCATGGCGCTGCTGGCGGTCTCGGACTTCGCATTCGACGACGTGCTCTTCGAAACGGTCTCGGCGGTCTGTACGGTGGGCACATCGACGGGAATCACCTCGGGGTTTGGGACCGGCGGGCGCTTGATCCTGATAGTCGCTATGCTCGTCGGACGCTTTGGGCCGCTCCTCCTGGTGCTGGAGATGAACCGGCCGCGCAAGCAGCCAATCTACCGGACGCCCGAAGATGGCATCCGGCTCGGGTAGGAGAGTATGAGCGTTGCGATCCTGGGGCTTGGTCGATTCGGCACGGAGCTGGCGCACGAACTGGTGCGTGGAGGCGTCGAGGTGCTGGCCGTCGACATGGACGGCGGGCGAGTCAACGAAATGGCTGAGCAGGTGTTCCTCGCCGCCGAGGGCAACATCAGCGACATCGAGTTCCTGCAGTCCCTTGACCTGAAGTCCTACGATTCGGTAGTGGTGGCGGTGGGGAGCCAGGTGGCGACGAGCGTGCTCGTGACACTGACGTTGAAGAAGCGGCTGGCGTTGAAACACGTGGTGGCGAAGGCGAGCAACCGCGATCACTCGATCGCGTTGGAGTTGGCGGGGGCGGACCATGTTGTGAACCCGGAGCAGGCGGCGGCCCAGGAGCTGGCTCACACGCTGGGGAGCCGGAGCGTGGAGCACTACCTCTCTCTGGGGCCGGAATACGGCCTCGCGCTCGTGCCAGCGCCGCAGTCTGTGTTCGGGAGGCTGATCTCTGAACTCGACACATCGGCGCGATACAAGGTGATCCTGCTGGGGCGCATCCGCAAGGACAGCGTGAGCTTCAACCCACCGCTGGACGAAGTCATCCAGGCGGGAGATGACTGGATCATTGCGGGGAAGGACCCGGACCTGAGGCGGTTTGGCGACTAGGAGCGGAGGCGGGACCAGGGGGCCATCTTGGAACTTGCGCGCTGGGAGGCGGTTGCGCCAATCGCCCTGGCGACAGCGGCGGAGCGGCGAACATCTTCCGGCGTCTCCTGAATGGAGTCGATGTAGATGACATCGCGCTCGGGCCGGAAGTACACGGTGTAGTCATCATCTACGAGCACGTGCCAGGTCGCGGAATCCGTTTCGAGTTCGAAGACAGACTCCTCGTCAACCTCAGGGTCAGTGGAGACGAACTCAAGGAGTTCTCTCAGGCGCTCGCGATCCCTCGGATCCTGTTCAAGGAAGAACTCACCGGCGACTTCAGAAAGTCGCTCTTCTTTAGGGGCCATCTTACGAGCCATCGGGGCGCTGAAGCTCCTTTTCGAGGTCGGCGAGGGTTCGTCCCGTGCTGCCCCCCTTGAACTGGGCGAAGCCTTCCATAGGGCCAGCGCCGGTGCGGGAACTGCGGGACAACCCCAGTGTAACTCGCTGGGCGGCCGCGGTGTGGATGTCGCGCAGTTCGCGGGCGGCGGCCTCGGGATCGTAGCCGGCCACCGTAGCCATGCGGTCGATCCAGAGGTTCTGTGCGTAGAGCAACCCGGAGCCATCGGCGCCAGCGGCGGCAGCCTGTTTGGTATCGAGGTACGCGATCCAGACCGACTCGGTGAGGGCAATCCGATTGTTTGCCTTTAGCAGCTCCTGCCAGGGCCGCTCCGAGATAGCCCAGGCGATATCGACGATCGAGAGCCCGCCGATGATGGCGGCCGGTACTTCATGCCCGAGCATCACCAGCACCGCCGCCGCCACGGTCGCCCCGATAAGCAGCGCGACGGAGAGGAGGTTAGTCCAGAGCGCGACCCGGAAGTTCAGACGGAGACGGGCGCGAAGTTCCTGGTAGGCGAAGGCGGCGTGGTCGACTCCGGAATCGCCGGCATGCTGGGCGGTCACGGGCGGCAGTATAGCCAATCTCTCCCACCGGCCGGTCAGGGGGTGGGCGGCCACGGGGTCACCGATCGACCGGGTTAGCTCGAAGCCGGTAGGTGCGGTCGAGTTCCACGAGGCGCGGGATGAGCTCGGAGTGCGGCTGGACGTGGAGGACATACCGGGGGATGTCCTGGCCCTGCTGGCGGGACATGAACGGTTCGCCCCAGAAGCTGACGTGGGCTTCGGTGGCCCCGCCCGGCGTGTCTGCGAGGATGAAGGAGATACTCTCGGAGAGGTCGACCCAGCGCGGCTCCTGTAGCTTCTCGAACCCGCTGCAGGCCCGCGCCTTGGGGACAACCTGCTCTTCCCAGCGCGACCTCTCTGACGGTGCGAGGACGAAGTGGATGCTCGTGACGCGGGGGTTTTCGATGGCTGGCCGCAGGAGCACATTGAAGAGCTCCTGGGGGACGAACATCAGGAGACAGACGTTGAACCAGACCATGTCTCCCTCGGCCTGGCGGGCGAAGCGCTCGCTGGCGGCGCGAAGTTCCCGGGGGCCGAGGAGAATGGTATCCGGCGGGGAGACGCTGGCCTGGAGCCTGCCGACCGCCGCAGCCAGGCCGGAGAGCGACTCGCCCTCAGCCTCGTCGCGGCTTTCCCGGCGAAGGTCGCGCAGCAGGAGCAGGGCAAGCAGGACGAGGATGACCGCGAGAAGCACGCCCTCCTCCACCACATGGAGGAGATGGAGCACCAGAGCCGTGACCGCCGCAGCGATCCCCGCGATAGCCTCCCAGTCGAAGTCGCGGACGCGTCGCATGGGCGCACCTTAACGTACGCCGGGACGGGAGTCAGGCGAGAACGAGGGCGTCTTCCGGCATGCCGCGCATGGACCAGGCGCCTGCGTGCTGAATGCGCACATCGACTATCGAGCCGACTCTTGCGGGGGCGTCGAGGTGGACGAGCTTGCCGGTCCGGGTGCGGCCAAAGGGTTGCTCGTCGCGGACGCCCTCGATGAGGACGGGCTGGACTGTGCCGACGTACGTGTCGTTGATCTCCTGGGAGATCCGAGCTTCGAGCTCTTCCACGCGGTGCAGCCGCCGGGCCTTCACCTCGGCCGGGACATCGTCCTCCATGGTTCGCCAGGCGATGGTGCCGGGGCGGGGGGAGTAGGCAGCGACATGGACCTTATCGAACCGGAGCTGTTCGAGGATGTCGATGGTCTGCTGGAAGTCGTCCTCAGTCTCGCCGGGGTAGCCAACGATGATGTCGGTGGTGATTCCGGCGGCGGGCATGAGTTGGCGGACTTCGGCGATTTTCGCCACGAACTCGGCGATGGTGTAGCCGCGGCGCATGGACTCAAGGACGCGGTCGCTGCCGGCCTGGACCGGGAGCGAGAAGCACTCCATGACCTTCGGGAGTTCCGCGACGGCTTCGAGGATGCGATGGGTCATGTCCCGCGGGTAGGAGGTGAGGAAGCGGATGCGCTCGAGGCGCTCGATAGCGGAGAGCTCACGCATGAGGTCGCCGAGGTCGGGCTGCTCAGGGAGGTCATGGCCGTAGGCCTCGACGGTCTGGCCGAG
>CAYPAZ010000165.1:0-5887 GCA_964408835.1 uncultured Anaerolineaceae bacterium | reverse complement strand
GGCTCGCGATCTAGCGCAGGGCCTCACGACGGTCGTTTTCGAGCCATGCCTGGTCGTTGAGGGCCATGAGGCCGCCGGCGACAAGCGAATGCCCACCGAGGAGCACCGGGATGGGGGCCTGGAGTGCGGCCCCGGTGAACCGGCGCAGGAACGGATCCTCGATTGCGGAGCTGTTGAACAGGTCGCACTGGAAGCGATCTTCGCGGGACGGTTCGAGCCCGAGGTGGGCTTCGATGACGCGGGTATCGAGCACGAGGGCGTCGCCCAGTTCGCCCATGCGCTGGAAGAAGCGTTCGGGGCCGAGTTCTTCGAGGAGAAAGCCAAGCACGGACCGCGGCCGATGCTCCGGGCCGGCGGCGGCAAGGCCGCGTTCTTCGCTGAAGACCCGAACGCGGCAGGCTGTTTCGCGCTCAAGATATTGCCACGAGGGGCTGCCGATGCGACCGGCGACAATGATCTCGGCTGCTCGGTCGCAGAGGAGGGGCATGACCTGGCGGAGGCGGCTGGTGATGGTCGCGGGGACTTCGCTGGCGGCCGCGGCGAGCCCGGAAGGGAGCCCCTCGCTGACGGCGAGGACGGCCAGGTCAGCCGGGGTATCGAGGTCGAACTGGGTGGCGGTGGTGCGCGGGAGGATGACCGGTGCGAGGCCGGCTTCGTCACGGAGGCGGCGGGGAAGGACGTTGTCGCGCGGGAAGTGGCTCAGACGCTCGATGGCGGTGCCGGGCGTCCAGGCGGTGAGGTCGGAGGAGAAGAAGTTGTTGGTGACGAAGCGCTCGTCGCGGGAGTCGAGCTGCTCAACGACGAACCGGAAGTCCTCGATACCAGCGAGAGGGATGGAGCCAGATCCCATGGCGGCGGGCCGGGCGAGGCCGTAGTGAGCAACGATCGTCCGGAGGCGGCTGGCGTAGTCGAACGGCGTGGCGGCATCGTCCGCATCGACGAGCGTGCCGAGTGGGAAGCCGGTGAAGTCGCCGGGGGCATCGGTGGCGACGATGACGGCTTCGAAGCCAGCTTCGAGGGCGGACGCGGCGGTCACGCGGGCGGCTTCGACACGAGCACGAGCCATCATGCGTTCGGCCGGCCCATGGCCAGCCTGGCCGTGGAAGAGCACGAGGACGGGACGTTCGAACACGACTGGTTCTCCAGCGGGTCTTCCGTTCCGGGGACGGGCCCGGCTGGTGTAGAGTCCCGCTAAGAACGGGGAGGAGCAACCGATGGGTGCGCTGGAAGGGATGAAGTCGACCGCGGCGGAGGCCATCCGGAAGGCGAGCGATGAGCTGCGCGGGCTGAGCCTCTCGATCCACGAACGGCCGGAGCTGAACTTCAAGGAACAGCACGCACACGGGCTGTTGACCGACTACCTGGAGGAGAAGGGCTTCCATGTCGAGCGTGGGGCTTATGGCATGCCGACGGCGTTCGCGGCTGTGACGGGGAGTGGGGCTCCAACGATCGCCGTGCTCTGTGAGTACGACGCGCTGCCGGAGATCGGACATGCGTGCGGGCACAACCTCATCGCCATCAGCGGCGTGGCGGCGGGCCTGGGGGTGAAGGCGGGGCTGGGCGAGGGTCATGGGACGCTGATGGTGCTCGGGAGCCCGGCGGAGGAAGGTGGAGGCGGGAAGGTGGTGATGATCGACCGGGGCGCGTTCGAAGGGGTGGATGCGGCGATGATGCTGCACCCCACACAGGGGCACGGGGCGTGGCCGAACGTGATCGCGATAGCGTCGCTAGAGGTGGAGTTCTTCGGGAGGAACGCGCACGCTTCGGCGAGTCCATGGGAGGGGGTGAACGCGCTGGACGCGATGCTGCTGGCATTCAACGGCATCTCGATGCTGCGCCAACAGATGAGGCCTACAGACCGGGTGCATGGAGTCATAAGCAAGGGCGGCGTGAAGCCGAACATCATCCCTGACCACACGGCAGCGGAGTTCTACATCCGCGCGAGGACGCTCGAGGAGGTCGAGAGGCTGCGCGAGCGGGTGCTGGCGTGCTTCGAGGGTGCAGCGAAGGCGACAGGGTGCCGGCTCGAGCACTCGGCGCACCATCCGCCCTACACGGACCTCAGGACGAACGACGTCCTCGCCAACGCCTACGTGACGAACATGGCCCAGCTTGGCCTGGCGCTGCCGACGAAGGAACAGATGCGGCTGGCGCCAGCCGCGAGCACGGACATGGGGAACGTGAGCTACGTTGTTCCGTCCATCCACCCGTTCTTCGGGATCCCCTCTGCGGCGGGGAACCACACGCCCGGGTTCACAGAGGCGGCGGCCACGCCCGAAGCGCACGAGTCCGCGCTGCAGGCGGCCACGGCCATGGCGTGGACGGCGCTGGACGCATTCCTGACTCCGGGGATGGTGGAGGCGGCGACTAAGGAGTTCCGGGAGCGAGTGAAGCGTTGACGACTTAGAACGCCTGTTCTAGAGTTCATAAGCGGTGGGGAATCTCAAGAAAGCGCGAAGCTTCGTGCTACGCGACGATAACCCGTTGAGAAGCTACCATCGGTGCCATAGCTTCACCTCCGGTGACACGCCGGAGAGAGCGCTGCCGCGAACCACGCGGCGGCATCCCCAGTTAACCGAGGTCTACCCATGAAAGTCGTCTTTTTCGAAGACGTCGAAGGCACCGCGATGGTTGGCGACGTGAAGGACGTGAAGAACGGCTTCGCGCGCAACTTCCTGCTGCCCCGCGGACTCGCCGGCCCCACCACGAAGGACAATCTGCAGCACGCCAACGCACTGGCCGAGAAGGAAGCTCGCCGCCAGGCAAAGCTTGACGAAGAGGCGCGGAAGTATGTCGACCGGCTCGAGGGCTACACCGTCTCGTTCGAGGCGCGCGTGGGCGAGACCGGGCGGCTGTTCGGTTCGGTGACTAACCGGGACATCGCAGAGAAGCTGACCGCATCGACCGGTGTCGAGGTCGAACCACGCATCGTCCTGCTCCCGGAGCCGCTGCGCGAACTCGGCACGTTCCCGGTGACGGTGAAGTTCACACGCAACGTGACCGTCGAAGTGAACGTGGAAGTCGGGCCTGACGAGGACTCGAAGGAGATCGTCGCGAAGCTGATGGCAGAGCGGGAGGCCGAGGAAGCGGCGCAGCGAATCGCCGACAAGGCCGCGGCCGAAGCCCAGGCAGCGGCTGAGGCGGAGGCTGCTGAGGAAGCGCTCGCCGAGGACCCCGTTGAGTCCGATGAGGCGGAGGGCGAAGAGGCCGGCGAGGCCGAGACCGAAGAAGAAACCGAAGACTGAGCGCAGAAGGGAGGTAGCGAGGACCGGTCGAACCCATCGCCCGCCAGCCGGGCATCGGCAGAACCGCGTCCCCCAGGGGAATGACCCTTGCAGCCTCCCTCGAACGCCTGCCGCCTCACGACATCGAGGCTGAAGAAGCAGTGCTTGCGGCACTCCTTGTGGACACGGAGGCCGTTTACCGCGTCGCGCCGATCCTGAAGCCGGAGGACTTCTTCCGGGAGAAGAACGGTTGGGTGTACGACGCCTGCCTCGAGCTGTGGAACCGGGACGAGGCGATCAACCAGATCACGGTGGCGCACGAGCTTGCCCGTCGGGAGAAGCTCGAAGACGCGGGCGGGCAGACGTACCTCGCGGAGATCATTCGCCGGCTGCCGACAAGCGTGGGTGTGGAGTTCTACGCCCAGATTGTGAAACGGGATTCAACGTACCGGGGCCTGATCCACGCTTCGACGGCGATCATGCAGCTGGCGTACGAGGCTCCAGCGGAACAGGAGACGGTCTTCGCGAAGGCCGAGGACCTGATCCTGAGGCTGCGGGGTGGCGAAAACTTCCGGGACTTCGTGCACATCCGGCAGCTGCTGCAGTCGTACCTGGAGGAGGACTCGGAGGAGATCGAGCGGCGGGAGCTTTCGGTCGTGCGGACGGGGTTCAGCGACCTCGACCTGTTGTTGGGAGGCTTGAAGCGAAGCGACCTTTGCATCGTTGGCGCGCGGCCAAGCGTGGGTAAGTCGAGTTTCGCGCTGGGGATCGCCCGGAACGCGGCCATCGCACAGGGCGCCTCGGTGGCGTTCTTCTCGCTGGAGATGTCGGGGGAACAACTGGCGGTGCGGATGCTCTCGGCGGAATCGGGGGTGGATAGTACGCGCCTGCGGCTTGGGCAGCACACGGAGGTAGAGGAGCGGAGAATCATCCGGGCCACGGGCGAACTCTCGGAAGCGAACATCTGGTTTGATGACTCGCCAGTGCTTTCAGTGGCCGAACTGCGAGGGAAGGCCCGAAGGTTGGCCGGGGAGCGTGGCCTGGACCTGATCGTGATCGACTACCTGCAGTTGCTGCAGGCGGACTCCGGATACTCAGGGCGGGAGAACCGGGTGCAGGAGGTCAGCTTCATCTCGCGGACGCTCAAGGGGCTCGCACGCGAGCTTGACGTTCCGGTGCTCGCGCTGGCGCAGCTCTCCCGGGCAATCGAGAACCGGCACCCGCCAACGCCCATGCTCTCGGACCTACGAGATTCGGGCTCGATCGAACAGGACGCGGACGTGGTCATCTTCCTGAGCCGGGAGGACCAGAACATGTCGCTGGAGCAGTGGATGCAGCAGCACCCGGACATGCCGGAGACCGCGTATCCGAAGGGTGTGGCACAGGTGGCTGTGGCGAAGCACCGGAATGGGCCGACGGGCAAGGTTGAGCTGCGATTCCGGGAGAAGCTGGCGAAATTCGAGGACTGGATCCTGCGGACGGACGAGGGGTTGTGAGCGAGGACGCGTTCCGAGGGTTCCCGGCGGTAGCGAAAGCGACGGCGATACCGAACCTGTTCTTCGCGAGCGTACTGCCACAGCTGGAGAACGCGGGGGAGCTGTTGGCGTTTCTGTGGGTGAGCAGGGTGGTGCAGGAGCAACGCGGAGAGGTGCGCCATGTGACCGCCGCGCAGGTGTGGGGCGAAGAGGGCGTGGCGCAGTCATTCGAACGGCTCGGTGGCGGACGGACGGGACTGGAGCGGGGCCTCAAGGCGTGTGTGGGCCTGGGCGCGCTGCTTGGGGTGCAGGTGCGAGGCCCGGGCGTGGATGAGACGGTCTACTTTGTGAACAATCCGCAGTCGCGGCGGGCAGTTGCGCGGGCGAAGTCCGGTGAACTGAAGTTGCGGCCGGACGCCGTGGTCCATGATCTGCCGGCGACAGAGCGGCCGGGGATCTTCCGGATGTACGAAGAGCACGTCGGGACGATCACGCCATTCGTGGCTGAGCGGCTGTTGCTGGCGGCGGAGAGGTATCCGCCGGAATGGATCGAGGACGCGTTCCGGGAGGCGGCTGAGCTGAACGCCCGGAATTGGCGGTACGTTGAGCGGATTCTTGGAAACTGGGAACGGGAGGGCCGGGCCAATGAAGCGCCTGGGAGAGATTCTTTCGCAGAGCGTAAGCGACGCTTCCTCGGAGAGAGTCTCGGCGGCGCCCGCCGCTGAGCCTGAGGGTGTGCCACCGTGCCCCGACTGCGGGGGGGCGGGGTTCATCCGTGTGCCCCGGCCGCTGGATCATCCGCGGTTTGGCATGGCGGAGCCCTGCCACTGCGTCCTGAACGAAGCGGAGGACGTGCGGAAGTCGCGGCTGGAGCGGCTGAGCAACCTCGGGACGCTGACGCGGTTCACGTTTGACGCGCTTGTGCCCTCAGGGAGGGATGGGACGGCGACGCTGTTCCCGGCGGCTCTGGAAGCGGCGCGGGCGTTCGCCACGGAGCCTTCCGGGTGGCTCGTGCTGACGGGGCCGAGCGGGTGCGGCAAGACGCACCTCGCGGCGGCAATCGCGAACCAGCGCATCCGGGCCGGCGAGCCTGTGCTCTTCATGGTGGTACCCGACCTGCTGGATCACCTGCGGGCCGGGTACAACACCGAGGACCCGGAGCTGGCCTTCGATACGCTGTTCGAGCAG
>CAYPAZ010000164.1:0-5900 GCA_964408835.1 uncultured Anaerolineaceae bacterium | reverse complement strand
GGGAAATCAGCAGCGAGGCCTGCGGTGTGAACCAGCGCAGCTTGCCGTCACCATCGGCGACCACGATTTCGTCGTTCCAGACGAGGATTCGCCGGCCGTTGGCCAGGTCGGGCGAAGCCAGGGCCTCGCTCGGCGCTTCGGAGAACGATCCATCCGCAGAGGGCTGGAAACGGTGCACCACCGCAGCCCCCGCATCCAGGACGTAAATGTACCCGGAGTCCGCGGTCACGTCCGTAATGGTGATCCCCTGCGGGACGGCGAACACGACCGGGCGAACGCCCTCACCCGGGGTGAAGTTCCAGAGGATGTTGTCGGCATCGACGATGATTGCGCCGCTACTCCCGGTCACCTGCGACATGGCGATGGGCCGCGCGCGGCCAGCTTCGCCGTTTTCGGAATAAACCACCGAGACCTCGCCCGAGGTGAGGCCGATCGCGAGCACCTGGTTCGAGGTGGGGTCCAGCAGATAGGCGTTGCTCGGGCCAACATCCAGCTTGGCCACCGTCACCGGCCGCTCTCCGAACTGGCTGAGGTCGGCGAGCACTTCCACCGCGGTGGGGTTCACGATCGCGTCCATCTGCGTGACCGCGGCCCGCACGCTCTCGATGAGAACACCGACCTGCTCCGTGGCCTCCGGGGACTGGCTGGCCTGTAGAAGAAGTGTGTGCGCCTGCTCGAGCGAGGCCCTGCGAGCATCCGGGTTGGTACCGACCCCGGCCGCGGTTATCTGCTGCTGGGCACGCTCCATGAGCGAGAAATACTGGTCCTGCTCGTTGGTCTTTACCATGCCCGGGAGCGTGACAAGGCCAACGAGGAGCACCAACAGACCGAGGCCAACCGCGATGATGACCCAGGCGGGCACCTGCCCGGCAGCGTGCGCTGTGCGGCGGTTGGACCCGCTTCCACCCTTCCAGCGCCCGCCCATGTTGGAGCGCCTGCGGACCAGCGGCGGCCCTGAACCGAACGCTGCCGCACCGCCACCTTCGAGATGGGCAGGGAGCGCCTGGCTCGACGCCCGTGCACGGACATCCCGGGCCACGTCTTCGACGAACGGTGCGTGGTCGAGGGTCGCGGGGGGTGGGGGAGGTGGTGGCTCTTCGCGGATAAGCCCGCGCCGGAAGCTTCCGCTCCGGCTGCGGCGGCGGTCTTCGATATCTGGCGTGGGGGAGACGCGGTTGGAATCGGGCCGGACGATCTGGCGGGCTGGGCCAGCGGCAGCCGTCGCGCTTGAGCGGTGCCCACCCGGGCGCACCTGGCGCTCCGCAAGCCCCGACATGATGGTATCGCCCACCGCCCTCTGGAGCGGGATGGGAGCCTTCTCCGATGCCTCAGTCGGGAGGAGGACAGGGATGCGGGCCTGCGCGTCCACTTCTTCGAGCCTGCGGCGGGCGACTTCCACCGCGGCCTCGGCTTCGGTCTTGCCTTCGACGAAGAGACTCGCCTGGAATCCGTCGGCCTCGGGCGAGGGGCGGGCGGGGCCGCCGAGCATGGCCGTGGCGTCGATGACGTAGTCGCTTTCATCGGAATGCGCCGCCACGAGCATCGCCGGCGCTGCCGTGATCGGCTCCGTAACCAGCACGACGGTCAGGTGCCGTAGCTCCTTCAACCGGTGATAGAGCTCCGGGAGGATCTGGTCGGTCGCCAACCCAAGGATCCCGCCTACCACCTCATCATCGATCTGGGCGAGGGCAACGGTCGAAATGAGCAGGAGCCGGTCGCCGGGGGCGAGTTCGACCTTTGTCAGTTGTGGGTTGGGGGGGCCGCCGGTGCCCAACGGGCGGCCGTGCTCCTCATCGGGGAAGTACGCCCGCAGTTCGCCGTGGCTGTAATGGAACGCCGCCGAAGGCCCCGCCTGGGCGATCACCGCCTGGCGGCCACGGCGCGCGAAACACGTGAGCCCCAGGCTCACGCGGTGCTGCACGATGCTCTTCTGGTTCCAGTCGCTGAGGTTCCGGGCGCCATCCCGGAACACCTGCGATAGCGCCCCGGTGAGGCTGATGTCGTACGACTGCCACGTATGGCCGATGGCCGAGACGACATGGCCCGCGAAGGACTCCCCGGCGGGAGTGGTCCCTTCGGCTACGACGTAGAGCTCTGCGCGGTCTTCAGCCGGACCTTTGCCGTGGAAAACCCCGGCGTTCGGCCCACGGTCAACCGGTTCGTGATCAACGATTGCGAACTGGCCAACCTGGAGTGGCTCGGTCAACGGGCGCGGACCGTCCTTACTCTGAGATGGGCACGGGGAATCGAACCCCGGCGCGTCCACTCGTATGAGTGAGACCCCCGCCACGCCGGGCAGCCGCGGTACCATATCACAAGCCCACCCTACATCGAACCTGTTTGCGCGCCTACTGACGCAAAGGTCCGCCACACGTAGCCTTGCGCCGATGCCCGCTTCCGCCCGCACCTGGTGGCTCGCTTCCCGCCCCTTCTCGTTCACTGCCTCGGTGATCCCGGTACTCGTGGGGACGCTGCTGGCCGCCAGCGAAGACTTCACGTGGTGGGTGTTCGCCCTCGCCATGGCCGGCGCCGTGCTTATCCACGCCGGAACCAACTTCGTGAACGACTACTACGACCACCGCAAAGGCGCCGATGGACCGGATTCGCTCGGCCCGGCCGGGTTCATCCAGCGCGGCGAACTCCAGCCGCGGCAGATCCTCGTCGCGGGGATTGCCTGCTTCGTGGCCGGGGCGGCCCTGGGGCTCGTCCTCTGCGCCACCGTGAGCTGGCAGTTGCTCTGGCTGGGAGCAGCAAGCGTGGCAGCCGGGTTCCTCTACACGGGCGCGCCCATCCACCTGGCCTACCTGGGCCTCGGCGAAATCACCGTGTTCATCTTCATGGGGCCCGTCATGGTGGTGGGGGCGTACTTCGTCCAGACCACTGATTGGGCGTGGGAGCCGCTCGTGGCTTCCCTGCCGATCGCGTTCCTCGTGACCGCCATCCTCCACGCCAACAACCTCCGCGACATCGAAACCGACCGGGCCACCGGCAAGCGCACAATCGCCACCCTCATAGGGCGCCCCGCAGCCGATTTCGAGATGTACCTGCTCCTCGTCGCCGCCTACGTCTCGCTGGCGGTGGCTGCGATCGTGGGGGCGATGCCGTGGTGGGGGCTGCTCGCGATGGCTACCGTGCCCCTGGCGTGGGGCGTCGCCGACGTCGTGCGGACCACCACGAACCCCCGGAGGCTGAACCTCGCGCTGCTCAAGACCGCCCAGTTGCACATGCAGTTTGGCGCGCTCCTCGCGGCCGGCATCTCGATCAGCCTGATCGTGGACGCGGTGTAGAGCTATCCGCCCGGGGTCCGCGAGTCTTGCCCGGCGCTGGATCCCTCCGCCTCGTCCCATCCGCCCTCAGCCGGCCTGAGCAGCTCCTCCAGCTGGATGCGCTCGAAGAGCTCTCGCCGTCCGAGCATCCCCACCATCCGCCCGTCATCCAGCACCGGCATCTGCGAAACCTTGTGCTCCCCGATCTTCCGCAGGATCTCCGCCCCGTTGTCATCCACGTCAACGGTGACGATCTTCTCGCGGGGGGTCATGACTCGGTGCGCGGGCGCCATGGCCCACTCATCCCGGGGCAGACGCTTGAGATCCGAAACGGTCAGGATCCCGGCAACGCTACCGCCCTGTTCGACCATCACGCTGCGGGTGCCTTCGGCCAGCAGGTGCTCATCCACCACCCGCTGCACGGGGAGGGTGTAGGGCACCGTCACGAACTCCGTATCCATGAGGTCCCGCGCGCGGAGCCGGTCCAGGACGCGCTCGATATCGATGTTCTGGGATTCGTTTCGGGCGGCGCTCGCCAGGAACCAGCCGATGAGGATGAACCAGAGCCCCGTGATGACCACTCCGTAGAGCAGGAAGAGCCCACCCACGGCCATGATCATGTAGGCCACGAGTTCGCCCACCGCCCCGGCAGCGCGGGTCGCCCGGCGGAAGCTGTTCGTCCTGCCCCAGATAATGCTGCGCAGGACCCGGCCACCATCGAGGGGGAAGCCCGGGAGGATGTTGAAGATCGCGAGGAGCGTGTTGATCGAAGCAAGGTAGAGAAGCACTGCGCGGACCTGCTCCGGGCTGGTGACCAGGAGGCCGGCCACGCCCATCACGCCCGCGATGGCGAGGCTGGTCAGCGGTCCGGCGACGGCGATAAGGAACTCCTCCTTCGCCGTCCGCGGATTTCGCGACATGTGGCTCACGCCCCCGAAGATGAAAAGAGTGATTCGCGGCACATCGAGCCCTCGCCGCTTCGCGACCACCGCGTGCGCCATCTCATGCACAAGGACGGTGAAGAAGAGCAGCAGCGCCGCAGCCACACCGACCGCCCAGTACGTCGCGGTGGCCCAGCCCTCGTAGGCTCCGGGAAAAACCCCCTCCGCCAACACCCAGGCGACAAGCACAAAGACGAAGAACCACGAGAAGCTGATCTCGATGTCGACCCCGGCGATGCGGGCCACCCGAAAACCCCGGTCCATTCGGTAAAGGTAGCAGGTAGCAGGCTCACGGTGTCAGGCACGGGTCGGGGTTCGGCGTCCCGTTGGGTTGAACTGGGTTCATGACTACCCAACCGGAGGTCGCGATGAGATTCCGCAAGCAGGAGAGCTCGCGCTCCTGCGCCCGGAGCTATGCGCTCGCAGCGCTCGTATTGCTGCGGGCCACCGGCGGGCTGGTGGCAACAGCCACCCTCCACCCCGGACGCCCCGCCACCATCAACCGTCGCACGGGCCAGGTACGCCTCGCATGAGCGAAGAGATCCCCGTCGCGGGACTGCTGACCACAATCGTGGCGGTGTTGGCGTCGGCCCTCCTGCTCTCGCTGCTCGGCCTCGTGGCACTCAGCATCACCGAAGGAGACCCCGGCACCCGGGCCACCCTCACGCATCTGATCGAGACCATCGTCGGTGTGTTCATCGGCATCGCAGCCGGGCGGCTCGCGAGCGCCAGCTGAGAGACCCGCATGCCATCGGGAGCCGCCCGGCCCTCGCGCCGCCTATACTGTCCCGGCGCCCTTACGCCCCGACAGGAGGTACACCCGTGGAGACTATCCGCGACGGGGACCTTGAAATCGTCATCGCCGGGCCCGTTGGCTTCGGAAACAACATCTATGTCGTGATCGACCGGGGCACCGGCGAAGCGGCGTTCGTCGATGCACCAGATGCCGAACAGAGCATCCAGGCCGCCGAGGCGGCCGGTGTCCAGCCTTCCAGGATCCTGCTCACTCACTCCCATGGCGACCACACCGCAGGGATCGCCGGCCTGAAGGCTGCCTTCGGTTGCCTCGTTTACGCCGACGCCTCCGAGCCATGGCTGAACGACGACCAGCGCGATGTCATCGTCGCCGCCGGGGATGAAGTCTCCATCGGCAACCTGACGTTCCAGGTCATTAGCAACCCGGGCCACACGCCGGGGAGCACCTCGTTCCTCTTCGAACGCCACGCGTTCGTCGGCGATACCCTGTTTCCCGGCGGTCCCGGCCGCACCCAGTCCCACCAGCTGCTCCAACAGGAAATCGCCTCGATCGTGACGCAGCTCTACACGCTGCCGGATGAGACGATCATCTATCCCGGGCACGGCCCCACCACCACCATCGGCCAGAGCAAAGCCGAGTACGCCGTCTTCACCTCCCGCGAACACGACGCCGACCTCCACGGCGACGTGCTCTGGCTGGAGTCGTAACGCCGCCGCCCGGCAGCCGCGCTAAACCTCCGCCACCCAACTACCCCTTCGCTGCCACCTGAGTGTCACCGGCCCGGGGCGAAATGTGGGTTACAACAAGGCAACAACCACGACGGGAGGTTGTTGCCTTGGTCGCTGCAATCGACCGGGATCTCTGGCACGGCGTCGCAGTCATCGTCACGACACGGTGGTACCCGCGCTCGGAGGTCATCGCGGCCCTGGTGGACCT
>CAYPAZ010000163.1:0-5917 GCA_964408835.1 uncultured Anaerolineaceae bacterium | reverse complement strand
TTCGAGTTCGTCCTGGGCGATGGTGCGGATCGGGTAGTCCATAGAGAGAGGTCAGATTTCAGATTTCAGGTGTCGGGTGTCGGGCGCCAGGGATGAGAAGTCAGAAGTGAGGAGGGTATGTGGTTGAGACCGAAGGGTAAATGGCGGAGCGGAGCCGCTGGTCCGCGGTCGCAGGGTCATTTGCGCGGTATGGCAGGGATCAGAGGGGGATGTTGTCGTGTTTCTTGGGGGGGTTGCGGTCGGCTTTGTTCTGGAGCATTTCGAGGGCGCGGATGATCCTCTGGCGGGTGAGGCGGGGGTCGATGACATCATCGATGAAGCCGCGGCCTGCGGGAATGTAGGGGTTGGCAAAGCGGGCGCGGTATTCCTCGATGAGCTCCTTGCGTCGTGCATCCGGGTCTTCGGCGTTGGCGAGCTCTTCGCGATTGAGGATGTTGACGGCGCCATCGGGGCCCATGACCGCAACTTCGGCCGTGGGCCAGGCGAAATTCATGTCGCCGCGCAGATGCTTGCTGGACATGACCAGGTAGGCGCCGCCGTAGGCCTTACGCAGGACGACGGCGATCTTGGGGACGGTGGCTTCGCTGTAGGCGAAGAGGAGCTTGGCGCCGTGGGTGATGATGCCGCCGTACTCCTGGGAGGTACCGGGGAGATAGCCGGGAACATCGACGAAGGTGACGATGGGGATGTTGTAGCAGTCGCAGAAGCGCACGAACCGGGCGGCCTTGCGGGCGGCGTTGATATCGAGCGAGCCGGCGAGATGGTTGGGCTGGTTCCCGACGAACCCGACGGTGCGGCCAGCAGTGCGGCCGAAACCGACAACGATGTTCTGGGCCCACATGGCGTGGACTTCCATGAAGTCGCCGTCATCGACGACGCGGTGGATGACATCGCGGACGTCGTAGGGGCGGTTGGGTTCGGCGGGGACGATGGTCAGGAGGTCTTCCTCGGCGCGGTCGGGGTCATCGCCGGTGGGGACGATGGGGGGGTCCTCGGCGTTGTTGGAGGGGAGGAAGGAGAGGAGACGGCGAACTTCGGAGAGGGTTTCTTCTTCGGAGGCGCAGGCGAAGTGGGCGACGCCGGAGCGGGTGGCGTGGACATCGGCGCCGCCGAGTTCTTCCTGGGAGACGTCTTCGCCGGTGGCGGCGCGGACGACATCGGGCCCGGTGATGAACATGTAGGCGGAGCCTTCGGTCATGAAACAGAAGTCCGTGAGGGCGGGGCTATAGACGGCGCCGCCGGCGCTCGGGCCCATAACCACGCTGATCTGTGGGACGACGCCGGAGGCGAGGGTATTCATGGCGAAGATTTCGCCGAAGCCGCGGAGGCTTTCGGGCCCATCCTGGATGCGGGCGCCGCCGGAATCCTGGATGCCGATGATGGGGGCGCCGGTCATCATGGCGAGGTCCATGACCTTGAGGATCTTCTCGCCAACGGCTTCGGAGAGGGAGCCGCCCTGAACGGTGAAGTCGTAGGAGAAGAGGTAGACGGGGCGGCCATCGACTTTCCCCCAGCCGGTCACGACGGCTTCAGGCTGGGGGGTGGCGCCGTTGACGCCGGCCCCGCGGGGCATGACGAGGGGATCGAGTTCTTCGAAGGTGCCGGGGTCGAGCAGGAGGGCGATGCGCTCGCGGGCGGTGAGCTTGCCGCGGGAGTGTTGAGCTTCGACGCGCTTTGGGCCGCCGCCTTCGGCGAAGCGGGACTTGAGTTCCTTGAGGGCATCCAGCTTCTGCTGGCCGGAGATTTGTTCGGACATCGGATGGGCATGGTAACAGCGCCGGGGGATAGAGAGGAGGAGTAGGGACGCCGGGGCCCCGGAAGGGTAGTCGTGCGGGAGACATCCGGGGTTCACACGCGGGCCAGGAGCCCGGCTCCGTCTCCGGCCAGCGGACCTACTTGGAGTACGTCATCCACTTCACGCCCCAGTTGATGGCGTTTGTGCAGTTGTTGTACTGTCCGGTATAGCAGACACCAGCGGGAACACCGGGACAGACGCAAGTGTCCACCGCTGGTTTGAAGCGTCCGAAGTAGAAGTCTGCCCAGTAGCTACCCATCTGGCACTGATAGTCACCGACATCCCTAAGGACGAAGCTCGTCCGAAAAGCTGGATCACCGTACTGGTCGAGGGTCACAACAACAGGCGACACGTTGTATATCCATGTGCCGAAAGGCCAGTGGGCCGCGGGGTCGCTCGGGCAGGGAGCTGTAGGATGGTTCGCGAAAGAGCCCTGGATCACCTGGCCGCCCCCGGCGTAGAGGTTGCCCATAGCGTACCCGGTGCCCCAGCCCTGATGTGTGGCTGCGTGACTGTCGCTCCGAACGGTGATCCCCAACGCAACGAACAGCGCAGCCGCCGAAAGGAGGATGGCCAGGTCTAGTCGGCGCTGGACCATGTCAGGCTCCCCCCTTCGATGACCAGGACTTTGTTTTCGGAGAAGGCATGGATGCCCCAAACGTCCAGGGCGGCGATGTCGAGGACAGCCGACCACGCTTGAGCGTCTGGGTCGTAGCGCCAGAGTCCGCCGCTGAGCAACGTGGCGAGCGCCGACCCGGGTTGGGGCGCGCGGGCGACCCGTACCGAGGGGCCGGCCAAATCGACCTCGCACGTCCCCACGCCGAGACAGCGCAGTACCCCTTCATCGCTAGCGGCCAGGATCGCATCGCCGGTCCATGCGGCGTCGCCGGTCCGCTGAGGCAGGAGGCCCGAGGAGTCGGAGCCCCAGTGGACAAAGCCTCGTACATCGCCATCCGCTGAGAGGAACAGCCGGCTCACTCCCATCTCTACCACCTGCCAGCCTTCCGCCGCCCGGACTACATGGCGTGAGTCTCCGGCACCCAAGACTTCGATCGCGTGCAAATCCCCAGAGGAAGCGACCTGAAACATCGTGATCCTGTTGAGGGAGTCCTCGACCTGGCTGGTCATGCCGGTCGTTAACTCAACCGCCCAGAGACCTGCCACGGTAGAGATCCAGACGAGGTCAGAGCCGGTGACCGCCACGTCGTAAACCCAGTCGCCGGCCTCGTGGGGCAGGGTGGCCGCCAAGCTCCATGCAAACCCATCCTCTGTGTGGAGCAGGACCAGATCGCCACCCTGGAGGGCCGTCAAATAGACGCGGCTGCGATCGCCGCTAACAGCGGCCCCCAGCGGCACGCCGTCGACGTCGACCTTTCTCCACGAGCGACCGCCGTCGGCGGAAAGATGCAACCCTCCTCCGTGCCATTCCTGAGCCTCGGCCGCAGGCGAGGCGCCGGAGCTGGCGCCGACGGCAAGGGCGACGCGCGAGCCGTGCTCAACGCCCATGACGCGAAAGACCACCTCACCCGTTTGCCAGTCCCGCTCGAGGCTGAAGTGGACTCCGACTGGTGCCTCGTCGGCTCCCGAGAAATCCGGGAAGATCTCGGCAAGGGTGGAAGCGATGGCCGGCGTGTCAGTCTCCGGGATCTTCACCTCCCGCACATCAAGTTGCCAAGCCTCCAGGGGTTGAGGGCGCGTTGCGAGACGGCCTACGTCCACCACCCGGCCCCCTGTCACACGGATCAGCCGCTCCTCGCCGAGGCTTGCAAGCTCGAAATGCCACGACAACCGGCGACCGTCTACCCCGGAGACGCGAGAAGCGCCGTCGTCGTGGACATCGACGCTGTAGGCCCGAAGCAGGACCCATCGGCCAGCCCAGCCATCTCTTACCTCGGAGGCTGTCTGCCACGCCTCAAGCAGCGATGTCTCCACCAGAAGAGCGGGTGGCTCGGCACGATAGAGGACATCTGATGGCTCGGATTGGCCGCGCGCGACCTGAAGAACGACTGCTGAGGCGGCAAGGACGAGACCGGCTACAAGTATGGTGGCCGCTGGCAACGCAGACCTCAGCCGATCAGGACGCGAACCATTCCAGAAGCTCATGATCTCCACCGCGTCTTGAGCTGCCAAGCATAGTAACCCCGCAAGAGAAAAAAGCAACCTCACTCATCCCCAAGGCGAGGACAGCGGAGGCAGGAGACGGTTGGCGCGTGCGTCGAGCGACAGTGAGAGGTCGTTCCAATAGACTTTCGGGGCTAGATTCCGATGTGGAGGAGTGAGATGCAGAACGGTCTGATGATGGATGACTACCAGCTGACGCTGGTCGACCTGCTCGAGCGGGCGGGGAAGTTCTTCGGGAAGAACGAGATCGTGAGCCGGAACCCGGATGGTTCGCTGTTCCGGTACACGTACGGGGATTACTACAAGCGCACGCGGCAGCTGGCGAACGCGCTGAAGGCGCTGGGCGTGGGGCCCGGGGACCGGGTGGGTACGCTGGCGTGGAACCACCACCGGCACCTGGAGGCGTACTTCGCTATCCCGGCGATTGGTGGGGTGTTGCATACGCTGAACCTGCGGTTGCACCCGAACGACCTGACGTACATCGCGAACCATGCGGAAGACAAGGTCATCATCGTGGACCGGTCGCTGCTGCCGCTCTATGAGCAGTTCAAGGACAAGATCAAGAGTCTGAAGCACACGATCGTGATCCCGGACGACGGGCCGACGCCGGACGGCTACCTGGACTATGAGTCGGTGATTGCGGAGCACACATCGGAACTGGAGTACCCGGCCATCGATGAGCGGTGGGCGGCGGCGATGTGCTACACGTCGGGGACGACGGGGAACCCGAAGGGGGTGCTTTACAGCCACCGGTCGACGGTGCTGCATACGCTGGCCTCGTGCATGTCGGACACGCTGGGGGTGGGGCAGCAGGACACGATCCTGCCGGTGGTGCCGATGTTCCATGCGAACGCGTGGGGCCTGCCGTTCGATGCGGTGATGACGGGGGCGAAGGTGGTGTTCCCGGGGCCGAACCTGGCGCCGGAATCGCTGCTTGACCTGATGGCAGCGGAGAAGGTGACCATCGCGGCGGGGGTGCCGACGATCTGGATCGGGATCCTGGCGCTGCTGGACGCTAACCCGGGCAGGTGGGATGTCTCGAGCGTGCGGTCGATGGTGATCGGTGGGTCGGCGGCGCCGCCTTCGATGATCGACGGATTCAAGAAGCGGCACGGGCTGACGGTGACGCACGCCTGGGGTATGACGGAGACGAACCCGCTGGGGTCGATGGCTCTGCTGAAGCGGCACATGCAGGACTGGGACGCGAAGGAGCAGCTGAAGGTGACCGCGACGCAGGGCTACCCGGCGACGCTGGTGAACATCCGCAACGTCGACGACGACGGGAAGGTGCTGGACTGGGACGGGGAGACGATGGGGGAGTTGCAGGTGCGCGGGCCGTGGGTGGCACGTTCGTACTACAACAACGACGAGCAGGCGGACCGGTTCACGAGCGATGGGTGGTTCAAGACGGGCGACATTGTGACGATCAACCCGGAGGGGTATATCAACATCACGGACCGCTCGAAGGATGTGATCAAGTCGGGCGGGGAGTGGATCAGCACGGTGGCGCTGGAGAACGCGTTGATGGCGCACCCGGCGGTGCTGGAGGCGGCGGTGTTCGCGGCACGTCATCCGAAGTGGGACGAGCGGCCGCTGGCAGCGATTGTGCTGAAGCCGGGGCAGGAGGCTTCGAAGGACGACTTGCGCTCGCACCTGGAGGGTGAGTTCGCGAAGTTCTGGTTGCCGGACGACTTCCTGTTCATCGACGCGATCCCGAAGACTTCGGTAGGAAAGTTCCAGAAGCTGGTGTTGCGGGAGCAGTACGGGGACTACCTGGAGAAGCAGGGGGTCGTGGGGTAGGCGCGAGCTCGGAGATATGTACTACACGACCTTCGATGAGCTCAGGCCGTTCGCCGTCTGCACACTCCGGTCGTTCCAGATCGACGTTGCCCTGCAGATAGCGGTCGCCACCCTGACGCTCGCGAGGAACCCTGGTGAGGATCAGACGACCTCAGGGGCGGTTATAGCTCGAGGTCTCCTCGGAGTCCATTACATCTCCCG
>CAYPAZ010000162.1:0-5965 GCA_964408835.1 uncultured Anaerolineaceae bacterium | reverse complement strand
CTGGAACCGGCGGTTGCGGCCTCCGCCCTGGGTGAGATAGACGACGGCGCCGGAGAAGGCGACGGTAAGGACGGCGTAGCTGGCCATCATGCAGGAGACGTGGATCGTCATGAGGGGGCCGTTCTGGAGGGCGGGGATGAGGGGGACGATGCGGGTGGGGAAGAGGCTGGCGATGAAGAGCATGGCGACGGTGATGGGGAGTGCGATGACGCCGATGCGCCGCTGCCCGGTGGTGGTTTCGAAGGCGAGGTAGGCGACGGAGATGCCCCAGGCGAACACGACGGTGAATTCGTACATGTTGGAGAGGGGCGTGTGTCCGACGGCGGCCCAGCGGGCGGCGATGGCTCCGGCGAGGGCGATGGCGGTGAAGGCGGTGAAGCTGGTGGCGAGTCTGCCGAGGCCGGGGTTGGGGCGGCCGGTGGATTGGGCTGCGATGGTCACGGTGCCGGCTTCGGTCTGGGCGGCGAAGCGGCGGAAGGAGACGGCGGCACTGGCGACGTAGGAGACATAGAGCAGCGCCGCGAAGGTCGCGGTGCCAAAGCCGGTCCAGAAGAGGTAGATGGAGAGGTCGGCCACGTTGTGCTCCGGTTCACAATCCTACCGTGTGGGGATGGGACGGGGGAGGGAGGGGTAAACGCGGTGTCAGGGTGGGGAGTACGAGCGGGAGGAGCGCCCGGATCGTCGCTCAGACCGCCGAGCGCAGTAGCCTCAGTGGGAGCAGTACCCAGAGTTCGAGCCAAGCCGCCAGCCAGAGCAGCAGCAGCGTAGCTCCCATCCCCCAACCCATTGCCGCGTGGACGTGGAGCCGCCAGCCTACGAACTCAATCCCGATCCAATTGCGCCGGGTCCCGTACCCACGCGCGAATCCGACGGTCAGCGCCGAGAGAAACACCAGGGCCGCCAGCCGACCCAGGGCATCCCGCATCTGGGCTGGGGGCGGAGGGAGGTCCACGAGTCGGTCGACCCCGAGGGCGAGCGCGGCGATGCCGACCATGACCACGAATGGGACGATGGTTCCCGCTGCACCATGGGCGATGCGCTCCGGCGGCGGCCACGGCAGCCTCCGCCAGTCGCGCCGGGTTACACCGGGTACGGTTCCAGTGATTGTCGGCATCACGATCCATCCTGCCGATAGCGCACCCGCCCCTGCAAATCCGGGGCAGTGACGAAACGGTGGACCCTTCGGTCGAGCGGGGGTGTCAGGCGGCGCGTTCGGCGCGGGGGCGGTCGAAGATGGCGTAGCGGTTCTTGCCATCGGACTTCGCGTTGTAGAGGGCGATATCGGCTTCGCGGAGCATGTCGCCGGCGGTACTTTCGGGAGCGCTGAAGGAGACGCCGACGCTGACGGTGACTTCGGCTTCGTGGTCGCCGAGGACGAAGGGGCGGGCGAGCGCTTCGATGATGCGCTCGGCGACGGCGAGGGCTTCGGATTCGTGGCCGATGCCCTGGAGCAGGACGGTGAATTCGTCCCCACCGAGGCGGGCGACGGTATCGAGCGGGCGGACGCAGCGGGTGAGCCGCCGCCCGACGTGGCCGAGGAGCTCATCGCCAGCGGTGTGGCCGAGGGAGTCGTTGACTTCCTTGAAGCCATCGAGGTCGAGGAAGAGCGTGGCGACGGCGCCGGGGCGGGCATCGCGGGAGAGGGCCTCTTCGAGCTTCTCCATGAAGCGGGAGCGGTTGGGGAGGCCGGTGAGCTCATCGTAGAAGGCCTGGCGGGTGAGGCGGTCCTCCGCGCGTTTGCGGTCGGTGATATCGAGGACGCAGCCGAGGGCGGCGCGCTGGCCGCGGTACTGGATGGGGTTGACTGTTTCGAGGAACCAGCGGGTTTCGCCGCTATGGGTACGGACCTTGAATTCGCTGGAGCCAGAGTGGATGCCTTTGAGCATCTCGATGGCGCGGGCGCGAGCCATCTCCCGGTGCTCGGGGATGACGAGGTCGATGGCGGGGTGGTCGATGAGGTCATCCTCTGAGTAGCCGGTATCGAGGCAGAACTGGGGATTCACGAAGACGAAGCGGCGGTCGACGACGATATACATGCCGATGGGAGCGCGATTGGCGACGGTGCGCAGCAGGAGCTCGGCTTCGCGGCGGGCGGTGATATCGCGGGCGATGCCCTGCATGCCGGTGTAGGCGCCCTCCGGGCCGAGGGAGCGGATGCGGACTTCGACGGAGACCCGGGTGCCATCCCGGGAGAGGAGGTCGAGTTCGCGGATGCCCTTACTCTGGCCGTGCTTGAGTGCTTCGTAGCGCATGGCGAGGGCATCTTCCAGATGTTCGGGCGCGATGATCTCGGCGACGTTCATGCCGAGCAGCTCCCAGTGGTCGTAGCCGGTAGCGGATTCGGCGGCATGGTTGGCGGAAGTGAACTTCCCATCGGGGTCGAGGGTGAAGAGGATATCGGTGGCGTTTTCGAAGAGGTCGCGGTAGCGCTGTTCACTCTCGCGGAGGGACTCTTCGGCGGCGCGGCGGAGGGTGATATCGCGGAAGATGACGACGATGCCGGCGACGGAACCATCAGCACCGGCGAAAGTTCGTCCGTGGGCTTCGATGGTGGCCCAGTGACCGCGGGCGTGGCGCATGCGGAAGGTGATCTCCTCGGTCACATCGGGGCCCGAGGCGACGACGCGCTGGAGCGTGCTGGAGACGTGGGGGAGGTCTTCGGGGTGGACGAGACTATAGGCTCCGGTGCCGGAAAGTTCGGCGTTCGAGTAGTCCAGGGCGTTGGCGAAGGTCCCGTTGGTCCAGTGGAAACCGCCATCGAGTCCGACCACGGCGATGGACTCCGGAGAGGCCTCGACCATGGCCCGGAAGCGGGCTTCACTTTCGCGTACGCGCTCTTCGGCGTGCTGGCGGCCGGTGACATCGCGGGTGACGGAACGGATTTCGAGGCAGGTACCGGTCTGGTCATCGAAGACGCCGCGGGAGGAGCTTTCGAACCAGTACCAGTCGTTGGCGTGGGTGCGGCGGCGACGGTACTGGACGACGACAGGCGATTCGCCGCTGACGGCGCGGGCGTTGGCTTCGACGACGCGTTCGAGGTCTTCGGGGTGGACGTTCTCGAACACGCTCCGGCCAATCGCAACGGCGGGGTCGACGCCTATCACATGGGCGGCGGCGGGGGAGACGTAGAGGATTGTGCCATCGGGAGCCGAGCGGCCAATGATGTCGGTCGCGTATTCGGTGAGGAGCCGGAAGCGCTCTTCGCTCTCGGCGAGGGCAGTGACGAGGGTGTGCTTCTCGATTGCGTTGCGGAGAGCGCGTTCGAGTTCCTCGGCGCTTGCGGAGGAGGGGAGCCACTCGAATGCGGCGGTGCCGGAGGGAGGTTGGCTTTCGGAGATGACCAGCACCGGTGCGGTGCCGGCGATTGTGCGGGGGACCGGCTGGCCGGGCGTGAGCACGATATCGGGAGGCAAGCGGGAGCCTTCTTCGGCCGAGAAGAACGCTTCGATCATTGGCATCGCGCGAAGCCGGCGGCCAAGATCAGAGGTCTCGCCTTCGCCGACGACCAGGACGCGAACGGGGCGCTGTTCGCCTGCGGTCATTTGCACTGTCTCCATAGCTCTATTTCGACATTCCGGGGTGTCGCGGGCAGGGGTGAATGGGCGGGTTCCGTGAGGATTCCGTGTCTGGGAGTCTGACGGGGTGCGTACAATGGGTGGATGAACGAAGCACTCATCGACCGACTTGCCGAGACGCCGAAGACTGTGGCCCACCTGGTTGTGGAAGCGACGGACGAGCAATTGGACCGGGCAGCGGAAGGGGAGTGGAGCGCGCGGACGATCATGGCCCATTTCCGGGACGACGATTCGCTGGTGTTCCGCTCGCGGCTGGAGCGGATGCTGGCGGAGGACCATCCGACACTGACACCGTTCGACGAGAAGGCCTGGGCGGCGAACCGTAACCGGTCGCGGGACCGGAAAGAGGAGTTGTTGGCGGACTTCGCGCTCCAGAGGCAGGCGGCGGCATCGCGCTTCAGGTTCCTGCTGGATGAGGACTGGGAGCGGGAGGGGACACAGCCGGAGTACGGGACGTGGACGGTGGCATCGTTCCTGGAGCACTGGCTGCACCACGACGAGGTGCACCTGGCGCAGCTGCAGGAGGTGCTGGGGGTGACGCTGCAAGAGGTGTTGGCGCGGCGGAGCCAGGGTGGTGGCGCCGGAGGAGGCTAGCGGCCCAGCGCTTCGCGAAGAGCGGACTCCAACTGCCGGGGGTCGATCGGCGCGAAGGCGATTTCGCGCCCGTCGATGGCGACGACGGGGATCTCGAGCATGTAACGCTGGAGGAGGGCGGCGTCTTCTTCGATGTCGACGGTCATGAGCGAGAACTGGAGCGTCGGAGCGAGCTTCCGGAGGGTGGCCTCGGCGGCGTCACAGAGGTGGCAGCCGGGGCGGCCGTAGAGGGTAACCCGGGGCGTGGGCGGCATCAGGTGCGGGCTGGCTGGCCCTTCGGTTTGTCGGAGGGGCCAGGTTCGTCGTCTTCGGGGACTTCGCCCCAGACTCGTTCGGCGTACTCGCGAGTGATGGGCCCGGGGTAACGGAGGAGGACACCGGCCAGGACGACAGCGAAGCCGACGAGCAGGGCGCTCACGATCTGGGGCACCGGGACGCCGCCGAATTCCTGTTCATCGACGCGGTAGTAGGAGAGGAAGAAGCGCATGACGGCATACATGATGATGTAGCTGCAGAAGATCCAGCCGGGCACTTTGATGTAGCGGCGGCCGACGAAGAGGAGCAGGGCGAGGATGACGAGGTCGCCGATGAGTTCATAGCCGCCGGCGGTGGGGTGGACGGCGATGCCGAGGTCGCCAAGGGTGTTGGGATGGGTGTAGCGGACGGCCCACGGGAGGTCGCTGCTGGTGGCGAGGTGTTCGCCGTTGATGAGGTCACCGATGCGGCCGATGCCCTGGCCGAGGATCATGCCGGGGGCGGCGATATCGAGCCCGATGGCGATAGGGGCCCTGCGGTAGAGGGCCCAGAGGGTGCCGCCGAGGGCACCGCCGATGAGGCCACCGTAGAGGGTGATACCGCCTTCGTTGATGCCGGTGAGGATCCTCGGGATATCGTTGGAGAACTGGGAGTCCCAGTGTTCGGCGACGTAAAAGAGGCGGGCGCCGACGATGGCGCAGATGACGCCGACGATGGCGACTTCCTGGCTGAGTTCGGCGGGGATGCCATCGCGTTTGGCGAGGTAGACGGCGAGGCTGACGCCGGCGAGGATGCCCAGGGCGGTAAAGAGACCGTGCCAGGTGATCTCGAAGGGGCCGAGAGAGCCGATCGTCGGGTCGATATCGATTTCGATGACAAGGAACGCCAGGGGGGCGAGGAAGTCCACGGGAAGAGCGTACAGGCCGCAGGGGATTGGGGCATTCGGGCAGGAGGGACGGGTTAACCGGCGGCAGGGGAGAGGCAGCCGGCGCGGCGGAGGGCGGCGAGGATGAGGGGGCCGTACTCCGGTGGGGGGTCGGTTTCAAAGGTCATGATGGCGAGCCCATCGATGAGGGGGCTGGCGCTGAGGGCGGCGAGGGTTGCTTCGAACCGGGCCCAGCCGGCACTGACACCGCCGGTGGCGAGGTCGCGACCGATCTCCTCCGGGAGAGGGACGCCGAGGCGCTGGCGGATGCGGTTGAAGGCCTCCAGGGAGAGCAGGGGCATGGCCATGGCCATGATGCGGGTCCCGGGGGAGGCTTCGCGCACGGTCTCCGCGGCGCTGAAGAGTGCGGCGAGGTCGAATGCGGGCTGGGTCTGGATGTAGGTGGCGCCGGCGCGCAGCTTGGGAAGGAGGTTGCGAAGGGAGGCCTGGCGCGGGCCGTGCTGATTGAACGTGGCGCCAATGACCGCGCCGACCAAGGATTCGCGGGCGAGTTCCACGGCTTCGCGGATGGTGGGCGTGTCGGGTGTGTCGTCGCGGTCGTTATCGCCGCGGATGCAGAGGACGGTGCCGATGCCGGCATCGCGGGCGGCGGCGA
>CAYPAZ010000161.1:0-5990 GCA_964408835.1 uncultured Anaerolineaceae bacterium | reverse complement strand
GGACCGCGCGCGCATCCAGGAACTCGAACGCCAGCACCGCGAGGCCTACCGGAGGTTCCCCCAATCTGCCGAGGACGAGGCAGATCTCAAGGCCGGGCAGGAAGTTCAGGTCTGGCCCGAGGACGATTGGTCGGATGTCGACTCGGAGACCCCCTAGGTGCGCCGCGGCGATGTCTACTGGTGCGACTTCCGGCCACCGGATCGCCGCAGGCCGGTCGTCGTGCTGACTCGCTCGAGTGCGCTCGGGCTGCTGTCCTCGGTTACTGTCGCGCCCATCACCCGCTCAGTCCGGGATCTCCCCACGATGGTCCCGGTTGGACCCGGCGACGGCCTTCCGGTCGAGTCCGCGGTCAACCTGGAGGGAATCCAGACAGTGGGAGTGGAGAGGTTGCGTAGCCCGATCACCACCCTCTCCCCGGAGCGCATGCGCGAAGTCCGCGCCGCGATCGAATTCGCCCTCGGCTTCGACGAGATCGGGCCCTAGACGAAGAGCAGCACGGCCGGCACCGCCACGATCGCCGCCAGGAATACCCCCAGGTGGCGCGGCGAATGCGTCGCCCAGCCCGTCGCCCGCAAGATCAGGCTCGAGTACGGGCCGTAAAAGAACAGCAGGATCACCCCCGAGACCAGCCCCACAGCCACCATCTCCGTCAGCACCACCGTAAACGCCGCATCCCCGCCCAGCAGCACCGCCGCAAACAGCGTGTCCACGAACGTCGTAATGTTCGCCCCCATCACATACGGGATCACGTGGTCCCGCCGGATGTACCCCTTGAGCGCCAGCGGTACCAGCACCGTGATCGATATCGATACGCTCAGCGTCGTCAACGTCACCAGGCAGCCCATCGCGAACATCAGCGGCCGGCGATGCAGGAAGTCGAGCGTCCGCGCGATCCCCTCCGCCTCGCCCTCCAGTTGCGGCAGCGCCCGGTCGAACAGCCAGAAGCTGCCCAGCAGGATCCCCACCCCCGCCACGAACACAAGCGCCGTGGGCAGCAGGTCGTCGAGCCGCTCGATCGGCGGCCCGTAGACGCCCTCGATGAAGTCCAGGATCCCGGCTGGCGTCTCGAACCGCACGCTGTCCAGCCAGCCGTAGTGCAACGAGACCAACCCCAGGAGGATCGCCGGCCCCTGAGTCGTGAACGTCGTCAGGAGCGCGATAACGCCGATCGAGAGCCCGTCGGCGTTCCGTCGTCCCCGCAGGTACGCCACGAACCCCACCGCCAACACGATGAAGGACGCGCCCAACCGGGATCCGCCCACAACCGCGAAGGCCTCGGCTTCAGTGAACACCCCACTTGCCAGGAACGAGATACCGATCGCCGCCACCGGCGACCCCGAAAGCACCACGTACGCGAACAGCCACCCGAACCCCACGCCGTTCACTGCCCCTGCGACCGAGAGGTCGTCCAGGATCGGCTGGAGTCCGGTGGCCCCGGTCTTGATCGCCTGGAGCGCGAGGAGGAAGAAGAGGATGCCGCCCAGCGCGAAGCTGAATCGGAGCAACGTCCGGAAACTCAGGAAGCGGCGCCCGGGCAAGAGAGGCTCCGCCGGTCCGGCAGAACCCGTCGGCCCGGGCACGGCCCGGGCCGGGATGGTGGGATCGCTATCCGCCGACACCCGCCATGGCCTCGATCAGGACCTTCGCGACCTCAGGGCGGGTGAACTCGATCGGCGGGACCTCGCCCGCACGCAACATGTCGCGGACCTTCGTCCCGGAAAGGAAGAGCCGCTCGTCCTCCCGCGCGGGACTGGTCTTCGTCGTGGCCATGGCTCCCGTCCGCGTGCACCAGAACGCGTTCTCGAAGAACAAAGGCTGGATCCCCAGCGAGTCGAGGTCGATCTCGCCGAAGATCTTCTGCGCGTCGTACGTGCCGTAGTAGCTCCCCACGCCCGCGTGGTCGCGGCCCACGATGAAGTGCGTGCAGCCATAGTTCTTCCGCATGATCGCGTGGAAGATCGCCTCCCGCGGCCCCGCGTAGCGCATCGCCGCCGGCAGCACAGAAAGCACCACCCGCTCCGGCACGAAGTAGTTGTCGATGAGCACCTCGTAGCACCGCATCCGCACGTCCGCGGGGATGTCGTCGCCCTTGGTGTCTCCCACCAGTGGGTGGATGAGCGCGCCGTCAACCGTCTCCAGCGCAACTTTGATCAAGTACTCATGCGCCCGGTGGATCGGGTTCCGCGTTTGGAAGCCCACCACCGTCTTCCACCCTCGCTCCGCGAACGCCGCCCGCGTCTCGGCCGGCGTGAGCCTGTGCCCGGGGAAGTTCTCGTACGGCGGCAGCTTCAACGCCCGCACCTGCCCGCCCAGCAGCAGGTCCCCGGAAGCGTAGTGCGCCGCCACGCCCGGGTGGGCCTCCTCCGTCGTCCGGTATACCTGCTGGGCCTCGTGCTGCTTGTCCCGCTGGAAGGCCTCCGCGATGTCGATCACCCCGAGGACCATCCCATCGAAGTCTCGCAGCGCTGCGCGCGTGCCCGGCTTCAGCTCCGACGCTCGCGTCGCGTCGACCCCCAGCGTCACCGGGATCGACCATGGCAGCCCGTTCGCCAGCGTCACGTTGTCCACCACCGCCCGGTAGTCGGCCTCGCCCATGAACCCGGTCAGTGGGCTGAAGCCGCCGTTCGCAAGCAACTCGAAGTCGCTCCGGGTCCGCGAATCCAGCTCGATCGAAGGCAGCGACGCCGCCTCCCGTGCCAATTCGGCCTTCTCGTCGCCGGTGGCGATGAGGTCGATGAGCGTGCCGCCATACGGTTCGCCGAGGGCGCTCATGCTTTCACCGCCGACGGGACCAGCCCGCGGGCCTCGAGCTCGCCTACGATCCGCGCCAGGCTCTGGTCGATCGGCTCACGCCCGGTCTCGCACCGTACCTCGGGCTTCAACGGCTCCTCGTAGGGGTCATCCACCCCCGTGAACCCCTTGATCTTCCCGGCCCGCGCGTCGGCGTACAGCCCTTTCACATCGCGCGCTTCGCACTCCTCCACTGTCGCCGCCGCGAACACCTCGATGAACGCCGCGCCCGACTCCTCCGTCATCTTCCGCACCTGGTCGCGTATCTCCCGGTAGGGCGATATCGCCGCCGTGATCACGCCGATCCCGTTCCGCGCCAGCAGGTCCGCGACGAACCCGATCCGGAGGATGTTGGTATCCCGGTCCTCCTTCGAAAAGCCGAGCCCCTTCGAGAGGTTCGTACGGACAACGTCGCCGTCCAGCACCTCCACTTTTCGGCCGCGTTCGCGCAGTACTGGCACGAGCGCCTCCGCGAGAGTCGACTTGCCCGCGCCTGAAAGGCCGGTGAACCAGATGACGAAGCCCTGTTCCTGGGTCATGGGGTATGGACGCTCCTTCGCGCTGAAGTGGTTGTGGGTGTTGGTGGACAGCGGCCTAGGTGTGCAGGCCGCACTCGTCCTTGTCGAATCCCTGCCACCGTCCCGCCCGTCCCTGGACGCCCGGTACCGTGCAGTTGTAGCAACCGATGCTCGTATAGCCGTGGTCCAGCAGCGGGTTGTACGGGATCTCGTTGTCGATCACGTACGCCCACGTCCGCTTCTCGTCCCAGGTCGCAAGGGGGTTCAGCTTCACCACCCCGAACTTCTGGTTCCACGACACAATCGGCGTATGCGCCCGCCCCTCGGATTGGTCCCGCCGCAGACCGCTGATCCACGCCGTCTTGCCGTCCAGCGCCCGCTGGTTCGGCTCAACCTTCCGCAGGTCGCAGCACAGGTCCGGGTCTCGCATCCACAACGCCGAACCGTGGAGGCTGGCCTGCTCCTCGTGGCTCAGAACCGACTTGTACGTCTGGACGTTCTCGAGCCCCAGCGCCGGGACCGTTCGCCTCATCGTCTCGTGCGTCTCTTCGAACAGGTAATCCGTATCCAGTACGAACACATGCACGTTCGGCTTCAGCCGCGCCACCATGTGCAGGATCGCCATCCCGCTGGCGCCGCCGAAGCTCGCCCCCACCGAAAGCCCATCACCGAAAGTCTCCACCGCCCAACCCACGATCTCACGCGGGTCCGCAGCCTCGAAGCGCGCGTTGAGCACTGAGATCTCGGTTTCTGGGAGAGCCTGGGCGGTGGTCATTGGGGCCTTGGTGTGTAAAGATGAGTCCGCCACTAGACTTTATCAACTTCTCCTTTGCAGGCAAACCCCGAAAAAAGGTAAGCTAGCGTTCCGCCCCGATGCAGACATGGGCTTACTCCCTAAGCCGAGGCGGCAGCAGGAATGGAGGCCCCATGATGGCGACAGAGACCATCATCCACACCAACGAGCCGGGCAAAGTCCTTCCCGTCCTCGAGCGGGAACTTGAGGACTTCGACACCGAAGCGCTCCGCTTCCTCCGCGGCGAGTTCGACGAGTCCCAGTTCATTGGCTTCCGCCTGAAGCAGGGCGTCTACGGCCAGCGCCAGCCTGGCGTCCAGATGATCCGCGTCAAGCTCCCGTTCGGCGGCGTCACCGCGGACCAGCTCGATGCCTTCGCCGAAGTCACCGAGCACATCACCCCCCTCCGCAAGGGCCACCTCACCACCCGCGAGAACGTCCAGCTCCACCACATCCCCCTCATCCGCGCTATGAAGGCGCTCAAGATCCTCGGCGCCACCGGTCTCTCCACCCGCGAAGCCTGCGGCAACACCGTCCGCAACGTCACCGGCGACCCCTGGGCCGGCGTCAACCCCAACGAGCCGTACGATCCCACCCCCTACGCCGGCGCCTTCGCCCGCTACTGGCTCCGGAACCCCCTCACCCAGCTCCTCCCCCGTAAGTTCAAGGTCGCCTTCAGTTCCGATGACACCGACCAGGCCATCACCGGCCTCCACGACCTTGGCTTCATTGCCAAAGTCCAGGACGGGCAGAAGGGCTTTCAGATGGTCGTCGCCGGCGGCCTGAGCACCATGCCCCGCAACGCCCACGTCCTCCGCGAATTTGTCTCCGTCGACGAGTACCTCCGCGTCTCCGAAGCCGTCCTGCGTATCTTCGACCGCTGCGACGAGCTCAGGAAGAACCGCAACAAAGCCCGCATCAAGTTCTACGTCGAGCGCATCGGATTCCCCGCCTTCAAGGCCGAAGTCGAAGAAGAACTCAAGGGCGAATGGGCGAAGAAGGACTTCAGTCCCGACCATCTCCTCTTCCTCGACGATGAAGAAGGCGACCCACCACCCCGCCGGGCGAGCTACCAGACCGCCAACGGCGACATGCGCGAATTCTCCGCGTTCGTCTCCACCAACGTCCGCGCCCAGAAGCAGCAGGGCTTCAGCACCATCGAAGTCCACGTCCCGCGCGGAGACCTCGGCCCCGAACAGTTCCGCGGCCTCGCCGCCATCCTCCGCGAGTATGGCAACGGCCGCGCCCGCGCTACCCCCTGGCAGAACATCGTCCTCCGCTGGATCCGCGATGAAAGCCTCTACGAAGTCTGGAAAGCCCTCAAAGAACTTGGCCTCGGCGAATCCGGCTCCCACGAGATAACCGACGTCGTCAGCTGCCCCGGCACCGATAGCTGCAAGCTTGGCATCACCAGCTCCATGGGCCTCAACAGCGCAATCCGCGAGCGCGTCCGCGAAATGGACGTCACCGACCCCCTCACCCGCAAGATCCGCATCAAGATGAGCGGCTGCCCCAATAGCTGCGGCCAGCATCACATCGCCAACATCGGCTTCCACGGCGCCGCCATGAAAGTCTCCGACCGCCAGCTCCCCGCCTATCACATCTTCGTTGCCGGCGACTACGAAGGCGGCGAAATGCGCCTCGCCACCCAGCTCAAGGCCCGCATCCCGGCCAAGCGCGCCCCCGATGTCACCGAGCGCCTCATCCGCCTCTACGAAGACCAGCGCCAGGGCGGCGAGACCTTCAACAACTACTTCGACCGTGTCGGCCCGAAAGTCCTCGAAGAGGCGATCCAGGACCTCACCCTCCCCGGCGAGTTCAGCGACGACAACCAGCAGATGTTCATCGACTGGGAGCGGATGACCTTCTACGAACTCCAGCGCGGCGA
>CAYPAZ010000160.1:0-5991 GCA_964408835.1 uncultured Anaerolineaceae bacterium | reverse complement strand
TGGGGGAGGCAACGGTAACCGGAACCCGCTTGTGAGTCCGACACCGCGCCCGACGGACGAGCCGACATCGGCGCCGACGACCGTGCCGTCGGGACCGGCGGGCGGGACGCTGCGGTTCACGGGGTTCGTGGTTGGGGACGGGGTAGCGGACCCGCACATGACGCAATCGGCGCCGTTTTACGGCATCCAGTCGGCGGTGTTCAGCAGGCTGATCACGTACGACAGCATGGCGAGGGGGACGCTGGTGCCGGACCTGGCTATGGCGATGCCAGAACAGCCGGACGAGCTGACGTATGTGTTCCGGCTGAACCCGGAGGCACGGTGGCACAACTTTGAGCCGCTGAGCGGGCGCCCGGTTACGGCGGAGGACGTGAAGTTCAGCATTGAGCGGCAGCGGGACGGGGATGCCTCGACGTTCCTGCGGAAGCACCACTGGTCGACGGTGGAGAGCATCGACGCCTCGGACCCGCAGACGGTGACTGTGACGATCACCCAGCCGCTAGCGGCGATGACGCACTTCTTCGCGGACGTGACGGCGTTCATCGTGGCGCCGGAGACGGCGCCGAACGGGAGCGTGCAACCAGAGCTGCAAGTTGGGAGCGGGCCGTTCGCGTGGGTGGAGTGGAACGAGGGCAGGTTCGCGAGCTTGGCGGCGAACCGGGACTGGTTCGGTGGCGACGCGCGGCCCTATTTGAACGGCGTGGCCATCCACGACCACCGTGACCCGCGGCTGATCGAGGCGGAGTTGAGGACGCGCCAGCTCGACCTGGCGTTCGTGGGGAGACCGCAGGCGGAGTCACTGAAGAACGCCATCCCCGGGCTGCAGGAGCAGACGGTGGGGCAATCGCGGTTCTGGGGGATGCGGTTCGCGACTCCGGTGGCGCCCTACAACGACCCGCGCGTGCGAAAGGCGCTCTCCATCGCGCTGGATCGGCGGGAGATGCTCCAGCGGTTTTTCGCAGGCGAGGGGGACCTGAACCCGTGGGTAAGCTGGCCGATCACGCGGTGGTCGCTGCCCCAGGCCGAGCTCCAGACACTGCCGGGGTACCGCGCCGGGGCTGCGGGCCGGCAGGAGGATCTGATCGAGGCGGCGGTGCTCCTCCAGGCGTTCACCGGCGGCGAGGCGATGCCCGAGTTGACGCTCGTGGTTGTGGATGAGACCGAGGTGACGCTGGGCATGGGCAGCCTCATCAAGGAACAGCTTGCGAAGGTGGGGGTGGAGGTGACGGTGGCGCCGCGGGCGCTGGGGACGGTGATCGACGGGATGTTCAGCGGGGAGTACCCGTGGGTGGCGGGGCCGGACAACGGTTGGGTTGACCTGGACGACTGGGTGTTCCCGTACTTCCACAGCCTGGGGACGCAGAATACGTTCTCGCTGCGGGACTCGGAGATGGATTCGCTGGTGGAGCAACAGCGCGTGGCGCTGAACGAGGATGAGCGGCGCGAAATCGGGTTCGACATCCAGCGGCGGCTGCTCGAGAGTAATGTGGCCGTCAACCTCGTGAGCGAGCGAATCGTGGCGTTGAGCTGGCCGTACGTGAAGGACTTCCCGCTGGATGTGGCGGACGGATACCAGCGGCGGCTGGCGTCAACCTGGATCGACCGGAACGACCCGAGCTACCGCGGGGCCAGGTAGGGCGGGGCTTCAGTCGCCGGCGGCTTCGCTGACGAGGGCGCGAACTTCATCGGGCCGGAACGGTCCCAGGCCGGCATAGGTGACGGCTCCCGACGGATCGAGGACGACGAAGCCGGGCTGGTAGTAGATGTTGTGGGATTCGGCGAACGCGCGGCCATCTCTGGAATCGCGGTCGACTTCGATGAGGTGGATGCGGTCGCCGTATTCGGCTTCGATCTCCGACCAGGTGGGGCGGATGGCCTTGCAGTTGGAGCACCAGCTGGTGTGAATGAAGTACACGGTGGGCTGATCTGCGGAGAGATCGGCGTCGTCCGGGGTCGCGGGGGCCGAGCTGGCGGGGTCAGCCACGGTGGTCGAGCTTCCGCCAGGTGCGGGATCTGCTGGGGAGGATGGCGCTGGGCTGGACCCGGCACAGGCCAGAAAGAGGATGGCTGCCGCGGCGAGCACTGTGGCGCCTGCAATCCTGAGGAGCATCGTCTCCCAGTCTAGCTGAGGAACACCGGGGCAGGATGACGAAAGGCTTACACCGGCGCCAGGGCTAGCGGGCGCTGCTCTTGCGACGGATGAAGCGAATGGCCGAAGGGAACCACTCCCGGCCGGCGTTCTGGAGCAGGAAATCGCCGCGCCCTTCGATGGGCTTGAATTCGGAGTTGGCGAGGTTGGTGGCGAGGAAGCGGCTGGCGGAAACCGGGAGCAGGGACGCATTTTCCCCATGGGCGACGAAGCAGGGGACTATGCAACGGGTGATATCAGCCCTGACATCGAAGGTCAGGAAGAAACTGACGAGGCGGCGGCGGCGCTCGAGGTCGAGTTCGCCGGCGGAGCGTTCTGCGATGGAGGGGGCGACGATCGGGGGGAGGCTATAGGCGGAGGTGAGGATCGTGGCGAGGCCCTGCAGGGGGTCGCTCGCGATCTCCTCCTCGAGGCGGGCGTAGTCGGCGTGCTGGACGCCCTCCGGGTAGCCGTCGTCCGCAGCGAAGCGGGCCATGCCGGTATCGAACAGGATGCCGGCGACAAGGTCCGGGCGGCGGGTCGCGAGGTGGATGGCTGGCCCGGAAGCATCGAAGTGGGCGATGAGCCAGGCCGGGCGGCTCTCGCTCTGGAGGATGACGTTCTGGAGGTCTTCGGCGAGGTCGGCGACGGTGGGCTTGATCGGTCCGGGGCTGGACTGTCCGGTGCCGCGGGGGTCGAAGACGGTGACGCGCCCTTCGCGGGTGAGCGCGCCGAGGGTGGCCCGCAAACCGGGAAAGATGCTGAGTGCCGAGCGGCCGAAGACGCCGAGGAAGGGGACAAGCACGAAGCGGTAGGGGCCATCGCCGCGGGACTCCCAGGCGATGCGGATCCCTTCAGATTGGCTGAAACCGCTCCTGCGTTCGGTCACGGTCGCCCCCGGGCTGATCTGTGCAGTATCGGCGGAGGTGACGCGCATGGATCTACATACGGCTACGCCGATGCGCGGCATGATGGTAGCAGGAGGCAAGAAACAGGAAGAGTTGAGTTCAGGCTGGCTGAGTAAGCGCGGCGATGATCCAGAAAATGGTGACGATGGCCAGCGCCGCGAGAAACATGCCGATGACCAGGCGGGTGCCACTCATGAGAAGAGTCTAGGGGCGGGCGGAGTTAGGACTTAGTCCGGGGTAGAGGAGGTCGGCGAGGATGGGGAGCGCTTCCGTCACACCGGGGCCGGGGGAGCGCAGGAAGAGGTTGACATCGAGTTCGTGGAGCCGACCGGTCGTGAGAGCGGGGGAGTCTGCCCACGCGACAGCGGCGGCGATGATCTGGGATGCGGGTTCGCCCTGCCCGCCGGGAATGACGAGGATGACGTCGGTGGCATCGCGGATGGCCGGTCCGGGGTCGGTGATCTCGATGACGCCGAATCCGGCGAGCGGCGCACCCTCGGCGACTTCGGCGTAGGCGTTGGTCGCGCCCAGCAGCTTTAAGAGCGAGCCGACGTACGTGTGCTCGCTGGCGGCGTAGATATCGCGACCGGACCCACTAATGACCAGGACCCCGGGACCGGGGCGCGAGCCCACAGTAGAAAGGAGAGCCTCGGTCGCAGCTTCGATCCGCGAGATCTCGACTTCGGCCTGCTCCTCGCGGTCGAGCGCGCGCCCGAGGGCGAGGAGCGTTGCGAGCAGGTCGTCGTACGCCGCGACGCCGATGACGTAGACGGCGTGGGGAAACTGGTCGAAGTCGCGGGTGCGGCCGGAATGGAAGGCGGCATCCGCGAGGACGAGGGGCGGGTCGAGGGCGTCGATCGCGTTGAAGTCGGGGGAGAGGGTGGAGCCGACCTCGGGGGCGGAGGCGACGGCGGGGAGGCTCGTGTCGGACGTGCGCCCGATGACCTCCAGTCCGAGGGCCACGGCAAACTCCGCCGCCGAAGGGCTGAGCGCCACAACGCGAGTGACCTGCCGGGGCACGCGGACAGAGCGGCCGAGCGCATCGACGACCGTCGAACCCGGGGAGGGCGTGCGGGTGACCTGGGCCAGGGTCGGGGTTGAGGTTGGGCGTGGAGGGGGCTCGGTCTTCGGTTCGCCGCATGCGGAGACGGTCAGCGTCAGGAGGATGGCGGCGAGGAGCAACCGACTCACTGGTCGGTCACCAGGCGCTCCCGGAGGGCGAACGAAGCGAGGAGGATGCCGGCCGGGGACGAGGCGCCGCGAGCGGTGTCGAGCAGGGTCCAACAATCGTCGACCGTATCGATGTCGAGGGCGAGGTCCGGGGAGTCGAAGGTGGACACTGCGACCCCGGCCGCTTCGGCCGCGGCAGTGTGGGCGGCGAAGCTCTGGCGACCGTAGGCGAGCGCGAAGCGGCCGGGCGGCCGCAGGAGCATGGCATTGGTACCGCCATCGCGGCTGCGGACGAGCGTCGCGGATGGGGCCGGGCTCGCGGCATCGATGACTCCCGAGACGCTCCGGGCGGTGGCGAGCGGAAGGTCGGCGTGGAGGATGAGGACGGCGTCGGCGGCGAGCCGCTGAAGGGCGCTGGTGAGCTGGGGGTTGAGCCCGGAGAGGGCGGGCTCTTCATCGAGGAAGCGGGCCGGGAGGCCGAGCAGCGTGGGGATGCGTCGATCTCTGGTAAGGATGAAGGGCTCGAGACCGGCGTCGTTGACGGCGGAGACGACGGTCCGGAGGGTGACGAGGAAGAGCTGGACGCGCTCACGCTCATCGAGGAGGGAGGCGAGTCTCCCCTTGGCCCGGTCCAGTTCGTTGGCCGGGATGAGGACCGTGGGTTGTGCGCTCAGCTCAATGCATCCAGGACAGTCGCGGCGAGGGCCGCTTTGCGTTCGTCGTTGACCATGATGGTATCGGTGACGATACAGCGCATCCCGAGCGCCTCAATACGGGGGGCGAGCGGGCGATCCTGATCGTCGATGACCATGATATCGAGGAGGCCGCGATAGATTTCGGCGACGCCGACTGCGGAGACTTCGTGGCCGAGGGACTGGAGCATCTTCGCAGCCGGGCCCTTCACCACCTGGCCGGCGATGATCGGGCTCACGGCGACACGCGTAGCAGAAGTAGTGGATAGGGCGTCGCGGATGCCGGGTACGGCGAGAATCGGGCCGATGGAAACGAGCGGGTTGCTGGGCGCGAGGATGACGGCGCGGGCATCGCGCAGGGCTTCGAGGACGCCCGGGGCGGGCGTTGCGGCTTCGACGCCTTCGAACCGGATGGCCTGGACATCGACTTCCGTGCGCAGGCGGACCATGTACTCCTGGAACGGGAGCTCGCCGGAGGGGCCGGCGATGCGAGTTTCGACGCGCTGGTCGGTCATGGGCAGGATGTTGGAGGTGAGGCCCCAGCCATGAGCGATGGAGGCCACGACTTCGTGCATAGGGGCTCCGGCCCGCAGCATCGCAGTGCGGTGGATGGCGGTGGCGAGGTCGCGGTCGCCGAGGTTGAACCAGCGTTCATGGCCGTAGCGCTGGAGGGCATCGACGGCGTTGAAGGTGTCGCCTGCGAGCCCGAAGCCAGTTTCGGGGTTCACGGCGCCGGCCATTGCATAGATGACGATGTCGATGTCGGGCGAGACGTGGAGGCCGTGGAATTCGGTGTCGTCGCCAGTGTTGGAGACGACGGTGATCCCCCGGGGGTCGGTGACATGGAGGAGGCCCTGGAGGAAGCGGGAGGCGCCGACACCCCCGGCGAGGACGGTGAACATGGGAGATAGCGTAGCAGGGGAGGGACGAGGGAGGACGAGGGAGAAGGGAGAAGTCCGGGACTGGGTGATTGGTGAAGGATAGACTTGGGGCATGGCGGAGATGCGGATCCCGTTCTTCAAGCCGGCGATCGATGAGGACGACATCGAAGCGGTGACGGCGACGCTGCGGAGCGGGTGGCTGACAACCGGGC